>NZ_BCPO01000225.1:0-40724 GCF_016586105.1 Burkholderia sp. E168m15 | reverse complement strand
AGTAGCCCATTTTTGCCGACTCACAACTTGCCGTTCCTCGGCAAGACCGGGACTTCTATCCGGACTTCGACGCCAGCCTGGCCCGCGCGTGCTGTTACAGGCATTTACGGAGCACGACGCGAAAATGGCGGCGCGTGTCACGAGCGCTCGAAGCTCCTGCTCAATTCGGTCGGCAGCCACGACTCCGGCAACGTCGCCGTGTATTTCTACGCAATCGCATCGTTATATCGCGATGCATGACACATCGCATATTCTTTGGAGGCGTTGGCGCATGTATCAGGACTTGGACCTCGGCGAATGATTCACCGGATGCGGTAATGTCGGCCTAATCAACTCGCGGACGGATTAGATTGCGAATGCGGTCAACGCATGCTTCGCGAGGCTGAAAGAGACGAGCAAGGTGCCCCAGGCGACAGTCTACATGAGGGGCTTCCAGCTTGTGTGTGCGTACGGTAGCACCTTCTGAGGGGCAAACTGAATTGCAGACAGGACCTCGATCGCTGATTCGGGCATCGGCGAGAGACACGCTGCCATGGCAAACGGATTAGGCCGGATTTCGGCTCTTTGTATAAATTTCCATGGAAAATCGCGACCGGGTATTATACGTGAGCGCGACTCACGGGCGTTGTGCGCCGCAAAATTTCAATGCTCGGGGCGAGGCTTCGAGAAAGGTGGGCTGGCAAATTCCGTCATATCGAGGTGCACCGTTGCTCCGCAAGCACCGTGGAAACATGAATCCCCGCGCATGCCCGCGCTGCGTTCGAAGAGAGATCTCGACTTGGTCGGTATCCGAATAGAAAGTTGATTAAGATTGACGGGGGGCCGAAGGGTGAGCCCGCGGATTGCAACCGCCATCGGAAGGATAGACAGCTGTTTTTGGGGAAAATGTTGATGAATGCATCCACTGAAAGTGGCAACGCTCGTCGTCGCATCAATGTCGTCGTGGCCGATGACCATCCGGTAGTTTCTACCGGCGTCGCCGCGATCCTGTCGGCCGAGATGGACATCAATGTGGTCGGTGTCGCATCGACAATTTCGGACCTGCTGCAGTTGTTGCAACAGCAGCCTTGCGATGTATTGATCTGCGACTATTCATTCAGCGGCGATCAGCTGCCGGATGGCGTAGCACTGTTCAAGCGACTCAGGCGTAGCCATCCGAATGTTGCGATCGTCGTGCTGACCGCACATCAAGATATCGCTCTGCTCGTCTCTCGCGTCATGAACACGGGCGTTGCAGGCTTCCTGAGAAAATCCAGCCAGGATTTCGCACGCTTGGCTGCAATCGTGCGCCGCGTGCATGCCGGGCAAACGTTCGTTGATCCGGCCGTGGCTGTCGACCTGCTCGAGGCCGGACATGCGGCGCAGACTTCGATCGAATCGCTCAGCGAGCGCGAGCTCGAAATATTTCGAATGCTTGGGCGCGGGATGTCGGTGACGGAAATCGCGATGCATACGAATCGCAGCATCAAGACCATCAGCCACCAGAAGATGAGGGCCATGCACAAGCTGGGGGCAAGATCCGAAGCGGACCTCTATCGCATCTACACGGAGCATTTCGGCTCATGAGCCAGTCTCGCGGCAACGCAGAGGAAGCTTCGGATGGGGCCAACGACGGAATCGTGGCGGCAACCCCAGCTTACGTCCCGCTCAGGTTGACGTTCTCTAAGCGCCTGCTAATTGTTTCGACCATAACGCTGACGTGCCTTATCCTGGTATGCGCTGGAGGCGTGACCGAGCTCCTGATATCACATCAGCACGAGGAATTTGCGCAGCAATTTTCCGCGCAGAGAGAGGCATTGAAGGAGGAGGTCGACAGGCGCGAGGCCCGCATTCGCCAGTTGGTCGTGACGTACCAGATTGCAAAGGAGTACCTGGAGTCAGGCGACTCGCAGGCGCGGAAGGTTCTGTTGCCCAGAAAGAACCAGTTAGCTCAGACAGTGCCCGGATCTGCGGCGACCCGCGCATTCTCGGTCGTATCGACACTCACTTCACCCTTGGACGCGGCCCGCCAGACAAATTTGATCGATCTGGCGAGATATGCGTCGACATTTTCGCTTTCCCATCAGGACAACTCGCCAGCGCTATCGGAAGGGTTTATCTATACGCCCGATAAGCGATTTCTGGCAACGCTTCCGCCACTCGCACCGGACCAGATTGCCCGGCTGAACACTGACAAGGCCGCGGAAGACTTCATCGGGAAACGCATGGAGGCTATCGAAGAGGAGATGCAGCGCGATGCCCGGAACGGAGTTCGGGGCAAGGTTGTATGGGTGACCGGGTCCAAGGATCCGCTCAACGACATGACGACCACGTATTTTGCGACATCCGTCTACGAGGGTGAGCAACGCAAGGCAACGATCGCATTGTCAATTCCGTGTAATCGATTCAATCAGTATTTTCTGCACAACGAAGGCGATCCGCATTTTTTTGTTGTCTCGTGCGCGGTGCAGCGACTATTGGGTATCGACGAAACGAATCCGCAAGAGGCGCATTGGGCGGAAATCATATCGAGAAATCCGTGGGTATACCAGGCGGCGAACGGACGGCCCCAACGCATCTGGCGGGAGGGCAGCTTCTTCGTTATTCAGCGTGTGCCGGGCCCGCAGTGGGTCGCGGTATATGCATATACCTGGAGCGACCTTCTGGGCGCAATCACCCAGCAACTGCTGCTTGTTGTACTCGCGACGCTGAGTGGGTGCGGTCTGGTCATCGGAGGCGCGTTCTGGATGAATCGCGAGGTGATTCGGCCATCCAGCGAGCGGCTGCATAGCCTTTTGGAGGGCGAGGCGTTCAGTCGGTCCATCATCCAGGTCGCGCCAGTGAGCTTGACCGTCGTGGCCAGGAGGAGCGGTGCCATCCTGCTGCAGAACGCGGAAGCGCAAAGCCTTCAGATGACCTTTGCCAGTCAAGGGGAAAAGGAGTCCAGCTCCGACAACGTACTTGCACGTGCCGGCGCACTGGTCAGGTTTCATGCGGGAAGTGCCGAGCGCACCGGCGTGGTAAGCCGGTTTGAGATGGAGCCTGATCTCGAGGTTGCCTATGCGCAGGCCAAGTATCGCGGAGACGACGTTTTCGTGATCGGGATGGTCGATTTGGCGAAGCGAAAGGAAATCGAACGGCGGCTGCGAGAGTCCCGAGCGCGTGCTCAGGCCGAAAGTCACGAGAAGGGAATGTTTTTGGCGACGATGAGCCATGAAATCAGGACACCGTTGCACGGGGCATTGGGGAATCTTGAATTGCTTTCGCGGATGGGATTGACCGAGGAGCAGCGCTCGCGCTTATTGATCGCGCAGGACTCGTTTGGCTCACTCCTTTCGTTGATCAACGGCGTGCTCGATCTGTCCAGGATTGAGGCAGGCGAGTTCCTGCTACAGGAACAGCCACAACATATTGATCAACTCGTCGAGCAGGCAAGCCGGACGTTTGCGGTAGACGCGCAGAAAAACGGCGTGCGGCTTCTCTGCCTGATCGATCCGGCGCTACGGGGCACGTGGATTTGCGACGGGTACCGGTTCACGCAAATAGTCACCAATCTCATTGGCAACGCCGTCAAGTTTACATCTCACGGGGCGATCACGGTTTCACTCGGCTCGACCGAGGACGGCCAGGTGCGGCTTCGCGTTGCTGACTCCGGCAGGGGTATTCCCGAGGACGAGATTGAAAAGGTTTTCATGCCTTACGTCCAAGGCTCGGCCGGGCCGAAAAGTTCGCGAGCGGGTACCGGGCTCGGCTTGTCTCTTTGCCAGAAAATCGCCGAACGAATGGGTGGAAGTATCACGGTCGAAAGCGAGGTTGGCGTCGGATCGATTTTCACCGTCGTGCTGCCACTTCGTCACGATTCGGCGGCGCGAATCAACGGCAATGCCGGCCAAGGCATCCATTTCGTCGTGAATTGCGATATTCCCAGTTGGCGTGGGCAACTGGTGGCCCAGCTCAGCGCGTGGTATCCGGCGGCCCGCGTCACGAGTGGACAGGATGACGGGCGGGAGGAAGCGCCTGCATCCACCGTTTTCATCGACGCGCGCGACTGGCTCGAACATGACGGTTCGCCCAAAACGAGTGGTGCCTACCGTCGCATTACGATCGGCCTGGACGGGCCGCTTGTCCCGATCTCCACAAGCCATGCCGTCACAATTAGCGCCTACAGCGGTCAGTTGCTTCTCGATGCGATCGAACTGGTCCTTTCTGGAGCGGATGATGATGGCCGTGAGAGCACTGACGGTTCCGGCGAGATCACAGGCGGTGCGTGGAGTGAGGCCAGCGTTCTGGTGGTCGAGGACGACCGAGTCAGTGCGCAGTTGATGTGCGATCAATTGCGGATGCTCGGGATTGGACATGTAGAAGTCGTCGGTAGTGCGGAGGATGGCATTCGACGTTGCCAGTCTCGAATCTACGATCTCATCGTCACAGATTCCAATTTGCCGGGCAAGGGCGGTGCTGAGCTGTTGTCCGACTTGCGAGCAGCAGGGATATCGTGGCCGGTCGTTTTGTGTACCGCCGATGCGACGCTCGCGGGAGCGGCAAACATCCCATTCGAGGCGCTCATCACAAAACCGTCGACTTTGAGCGACCTTTCTCTCGTGTTGCAAAACGTGCTCGGACCTGGCGACGTTCCGCAACGGACAGTGGCTACGCCTGGTGTCAGCCGACTTCTGTCGTTGTTCATCGAATCGTGGATTTCCGACAGAGAAGCACTCCGATCGATGGTGCAGGCGGGTCACGTGCCCGAGGTGCTGGAACGATTGCACCGGATCCAGGGCGCCCTGATGATTCTCGACGGGGGCGAACTGGTAAGTCACTTGGAAGACTGGTCCGCGAAGATGGCGGAATCCAAATGTGTCGAGGAAGCAGATTTCCAGTCGTTCGTCCATGCGGTGGAGTCCTGGCTGGCGCTGCATGCTACAGCCAAAAAGTATTCCTGAAAGGTGACGCCAGCGGTCGAGATACACGCTCAACAGTCTTCAAGGGACCCACGCCGGTGGAGGTGCGCCTGTGATACCGGACACGGCGTCACATTAAGGTTGCTGAATATGACCCGCCTGGATTTCTTGGACAGTGCCGAGTGTAGTGTTCGGTCTTTCATTCATGAGCCTTCGGCCGTAGGTCGACGGCTGTATTGCCGGACGAATTCGCCCGGTGTTAGTTCCTTGAGTGCGATATGAGGGCGGGTCTCATTGTAGTCGCGGCGCCAAGCCCGATCTCCCGTTTGGCTTCCGCCAACGATTCGAACCAATGCAGGTTCAGGTGTTCGTCCCTGAACGAGCCGTTGAATGTCTTGATGAAGCTTTTCGGTGGGCTGCCTGGCCGGCTGAAGTCGATCTGCACCTTGTCGTGGTATGCCCACATGTCCAGTGAACGGTCCCGAGAACGTGCTGCCGTTATCGGCCAGCAGGAAACGTGGTGCGCGGCGCTGAGCCACCAAACGATTCAGCACTGACATGACGTCCTCGGCACGCAGGCGCGCTTGCGGACTTCGATGGCCAGTGCTTCACGACTAGATTGTCTACGGCCGCCAGGGCTCGCAGGCGCGTACCGTCGGCCAATTGGTTCGCTACGAAGTCCAGTCTGCAGACCACACACGGACGGATAGGCACGCAACGCTCTCGTCGCGATACCACCATCGTGCGGCGCTTGGGCAGCTTCGAGCGCAGCTGAAGCTGTTCTTCGGCGTAGAGCCGATAGACCCGATTCCGGTTCACACGCCAACCTTCTCGCTTGAGCAGCACGTGCACGCGCCGGTAGCCATATCGAACGCGCGTCTGCGCGATCTCGCGCATGCGTTGACGCAGTGCCGTCTGCGGGTCCTTGACGCTGCGATATCGGTGAATATCGTTATATATCCGCACTTTAGATATTTAAACTGGATATTGGAAACAAATTTTTGTCGAGATGATTTTCGGGCGCAGCATAGGCCGCGGCCTATTTTTTCTATAAAAAATAAGACACGGGATGGCGTATTTCGCGCCGCCTCCTATATTTCTCAGAATCGAACCGGGCGGATAATTCTATGGCGTTTGAAATTGAATAGTTGCAACGCTTCATCAGCGCACGGTAATTGGCAAGGTTGTGAATTTTTGTGGGCGTCGCATCCATAGTTGAAGTCATGCGAGGCGTGGATTTAGACGGTTGGTCGTTCGATAGTAGTGATTCTCCATGCCGATGAGTAGTCGCTAATTTGTGTTGAGATAGAGAGTGCTTTATGAATAAATCGTATAAGGTAGTTTGGAACGTATCCAGTGGCACATGGACAGCGGTTCCTGAAACTGCGAAATCTCGTGCCTCCGGTGCATCGTCGAAAGATGTTTTGCGAAAAACTCCTGTTGTGTTGGCAGCTGCTATAGGGGTTGGGATGGCCGCGGGGGCGGGGCATGCTCATGCGTCCAACACAGAGGCTGGCCAGTATTGCGAATCGGAAAGTGGTAAGTCAATGGAATGTGCCAGTGGCGACAATATTTATGAAAAAAAAGTAGCGTTGTCGTTGGTGAGTGGCATTGACGTTGCTAATTCGAAGGTTACATCTTTCGCCGCAGGCGGGGCAGGCGCCGATGCGATGAACGTCAAACAGTTGTATTCGTCGACCGATGAGAGTGTCGTGATTGGTAATGGCGCGCGTGCTGACAAGTACAACGGTTGGGAGGTTGGCAGTGTTGCGATCGGACCGAAAGCGATTGCCGGTAGATTCGACCAAGTCGTAATCGGAAATGAGGCGAGTGCTTCGGAAGACTACGCTGTCGCAATCGGCTTGAATGCAAATGGTGCGGGTCAATTCGGGGTAGCGATCGGGCCTTGGGCAAGCGCACAAAAATCTGCTGTGGCTATCGGGTCGTCAGCGGAAGCTCAGGAAGAGGGTGTAGCTATCGGGGCCAGAGGAACGGCAGTGAGCGGTTCGGTAGCTATCGGCAGCGACGCGAAGGCAGACCGTGTCGATACCGTTTCGGTGGGAGGCGGAAAGTACGGGCCACTTCAGCGCCAGATCGTGAACGTGGCAGCGGGTACGCAAGACACCGACGTCGTTAACGTGAAGCAACTAAATGGCGTAGCGACTGCGTTGGGTGGCGGTGCAGGCGTCGCTGCAGATGGCAGCGTAAAGGCACCGACGTACAAGTTGGACGCCGGCGAGACCACTGTTCAAAACGTTGCCGACGCGGTGTCGAACCTCGACGGCCGTGTGACGACGAACGCGACGAACGTCGAGAAACTGCAAGGCAACTTTGCTGATACTGGCCTGCTGGACGCGAAAACGGGCAAAGTGACTGCGGCGGTAACGTCGGACCAGATGAATGCCGCCGTTGCGAAGGCTAGCAGTGACCGGCTTGATGCCGATTGGGTCACGATCGGGAAGGATGCGTACGCAACCAGTAATAATGTCGCGGTAGGCGAGGGCGCGAAGGCGGATACTGGGGGAGCGGGAGCGGGCGTGATTGCTATTGGCGCTAACGCAGCAGCCGGTCGGCCGGGGTATTCGGGTGCTATTGCGATTGGCGACGGCGCGCGCGCGGTCGGTGGCTCGCAAGGCGGCTGGATGCGTGCAGTAGCAGTCGGAGCAGGCGCGCAGGCGCAGGGGGTTTCTGTTGCCATTGGACCCGATGCTCAGTCCAGCCCAGGTAATGGGGTCGCGGTAGGGGACCACGCCAGTGTAGGCGCGAATGCCACGTGGGCGGTGGCGCTTGGCACTGGCTCGGCAGCTGAGCGAGCCGATACGGTCTCAGTGGGGAACACCAAATCCCAGCGTCAGATCGTGAACGTTGCAGCGGGTACGCAGGACACCGACGTCGTGAACGTGACGCAGTTGAAGAGCGTAGCGACGGCGCTGGGTGGTGGTGCGAGCATCGGCGCCGATGGCAGCGTGACGGCGCCGGCGTACACGCTGGACGGCGGCAAGATGACCGCGCACAACGTTGGCGACGCGGTGTCCAACCTCGACGGTCGCGTGACGAAGAATGTATCCGATCTTGAGAGCTTGAAGGGCGAACTGTCGGACTCCGACAAGTACATGAAAGCAAGGGGAACGACTGCGGCGCAAGCGACCGGGGCTCGGAGCATTGCTATTGGCGATAACGCAGTCGCAAAATACTCGTACGGACCCGGGGAAGGGGGCGATACCAATATCTCCATCGGTGCAAACTCATTCACGTCTACGGAATGGCACCAGGTAGCGCTTGGTGAGGGTGCCTACGTTTGGGCAGCCAATTCGGCCGCCATTGGCTTCAATGCCAGTGCTACGTCCATAGACAGTGTCGCACTGGGCAGTGGCTCTGTGGCAGACCGCAGGAATACGGTATCAATTGGATCGGAGAAGAATCAGCGTCAGATCGTGAACGTTGCAGCGGGTACGCAGGACAACGACGTCGTGAACGTGACGCAGTTGAAGGGCGTAGCGACGGCGCTGGGTGGCGGTGCGGGCATCGGTGCCGATGGCAGCGTGACGGCACCGACGTATCACGTCGGCGACAAGACCTACGGTAACGTGGGTGACGCGATCACGGCTGCGGCGGAAACCGGCCGCGGTACGGATCCGAACGCGGTTGCATACGACGATGCGGCGAAGAGCACGATCACGCTGGCTGGTGAGCAAGGCACGACGCTGAAGAACGTCGCAGCCGGCGCGGTGAGTGCAACGAGCACGGAAGCGGTGAACGGCTCGCAGCTGTACGGCACGTCGCAGAGCGTGGCAAGCGCGCTGGGCGGCGGTGCGACGGTGGACGCAGTAGGCAAGCTGACGGCCCCGACGTACACGCTGGACGGCGGCAAGACGAATGCTGACAACGTTGGCGACGCGGTGTCGAACCTGGACGACCGAGTAACAACGAACGCGACGAACGTCGAGAAGCTGCAAGACGATATTGCCGAGTCCGGTCTGGTGGACAAGGACACGGGCAGGGTGATCGCGGCGGTGACGTACGACCGCAAGGAAGACGGCACGGCGGATCGTGGCTCGGTGACGCTTGGCGGTGCGGGTGCAAAGGACGCGGTGGCGTTGAAGAACGTCGCAGCCGGCGCGGTGAATGCAACGAGCACGGAAGCGGTGAACGGCTCGCAGCTGTACGGCACGTCGCAGAGCGTGGCAAGTGCGCTGGGGGGCGGTTCGACGGTGGACGCAGCCGGCAAGGTGACGGCGCCGAAGTACCAGGTCGGCGACAAGGCCTACGGTAACGTGGGTGACGCGATCGTTGCCGCAGCCGAAATGGGTAGCGGTACGGATCCGAACGCGGTTGCATACGACGATGAAGCCAAGAGTGCGGTCACGCTGGCTGGCGAGAAAGGCACGACGCTGAAGCACGTTGCAGCCGGCGCTGTGAATGCGACGAGCACGGAAGCGGTGAACGGCTCGCAGCTGTACGGCACGTCGCAGAGTGTAGCGAGTGCGCTGGGCGGTGATTCGATTGTGGACGCGGCGGGCAAGCTGACGGCCCCGACGTACACGCTGGACGGCGGCAAGACCACGGCGAAAAACGTTGGCGACGCGGTGTCGAACCTGGACGGCCGAGTAACAACGAATGCGACGAACGTCGAGAAGCTGAAAGACAATCTCGCCGATTCCGGTCTGTGGGACAAAGGCAAGAACCAGGCGATCGCGGCGCTGACGTACGATCGTAAGGAAGACGGTGCGGCCGATCGCGGCTCAGTGACGCTTGGCGGCGCGGGTGCCAAGGAGCCGGTGGCGTTGAAGAACGTTGCGATGGGCATTGCCGACACCGATGCAGCGAACGTGGGCCAGATGAAAGGCATTACCACGGCGCTGGGCGGTGGCGCGGGCATCGGCGCCGATGGCAGCGTGACGGCACCGAAGTACCACGTCGGCGACAAGACCTACGGCAACGTTGGTGACGCGATCACGGCCGCGGCGGAAACCGGCGGCGGTGCGAATCCGAACGCGGTCTCATACGACGACAAGACCAAAGGCGCGATTACGCTGGCTGGCGAGCAAGGCACGACGTTGAAGAACGTCACAGCCGGCGTGGACGCGACCGACGCAGTGAACGTCGGCCAATTGTCGGATGCAACGAAGTCGATTCGCGATTCGCTCTCGGACGGCAGCCTGTCGATGCGCTACATCAAGGTCAAGGCAACGGGGCAAGCCGCAAATGCGATGGGAACCAATACCGTCGCGATCGGCGCGGGCGCAAACGCGACCGGAAATGGCTCGCTGGCCTTGGGTACGGGTTCACGCGCGAACGGGCTCAACTCGGTCGCGATCGGCCTCAATTCGGTTGCTACGGAGGCGAACCAGGTATCGGTTGGCGACGTCGGTCGCGAACGTCGCATTTCGAACGTGGCCGACGGTACGGAAGATACCGACGCAGTCAACGTGAATCAACTGACCGAAGCGATCGAAAAGATGTCCGACCGGACCGACAAGCTGTCGTCGGAACTCAGGTCGCGGCATGGCTCGCTGACGGCTAACGTCCTCGCTGCCAAGACGGACTTGGCATCGGTCGACCCATCGAAATTCTTGCAAGTTGCCGGCGCGGGAGCGGACGGTAGTCAGGAGAATACCGCGAACATCGTCGGCGGCGATCCGGCGAGCGACACTGCCGCCGCGATCGGTGTAGGTTCCATTGCCTCGGGCGCGAATGCGGTCGCCCTCGGCGTGCGTAGCTACGCGTACTCGGATGGCGCAGTGGCCATCGGTAACATGGCCCAAACGGGTGCCGGCCAAGCCAATTCGGTGGCCATCGGGTCGAATGTGACGACCAATGGGGAAAGTGCGCTTGCGGTGGGTTCGCAGGCGCGGGCAAACGGTGACAACGCGATCGCGCTCGGCAATAACGGCGTGGCGGCAATCGGCGCGAATTCCATTGCGCTCGGTAACAAGGCCAGCTCCGCAGCAGGTGCGACCAATGGCATTGCGCTGGGCGCGTCCGCGAGTGTTGCACGCAACGTGGCCGACTCGATGGCGCTGGGCGCAAATGCCAGCGTCGAAAAAGGCGCGAATAGTGCGGTCGCACTGGGTACCGGTTCCAAGGCGACGCGCGCCAATACCGTTTCGGTGGGTAATGCCGGAAGCGAGCGCCAGATGGTGAACGTCGCGGCGGGTACGCAAGGCACCGACGCGGTGAACGTGACGCAGCTCAGTGGCGTAACGACGGCGCTGGGTGGCGGTGCGGGCATTGGCGCCGATGGCAGCGTGACGGCACCGAAGTACCACGTTGGCGACAAGACCTACGGTAACGTGGGCGACGCGATCACGGCCGCGGCGGAAACCGGCGGTGGTGGCGGTACGAATCCGAACGAGGTTGCATACGACGACAAGACCAAAGGCGCGATCACGCTGGCTGGCGAAAAAGGCACGACGCTGAAGAACGTTGCTGCCGGCGCCGTGAATGCGACGAGCATGGAAGCGATGAACGGTGCGCAGCTGTACGACGCGTCGCAGAGTATGGCGAGTGCGCTGAGCGGCGGTTCGACGGTGGACGCAGCAGGCAAGCTGGTGGCACCGGCGTATACGCTGGACGGCGGCAAGACCACCGCGCACAACGTTGGCGACGCATTCTCGAACCTGGACGGCCGCGTGACGACGAACGCGGCGAACGTCGAGAAACTGCAAGGCGATATTGCCGAGTCCGGTTTGATCGACAAGGACACGGGCAAGGCGATCGCGGCGCTGACGTACGACCGCAAGGCAGACGGCACGACGGATCGCGGTTCGGTGACGCTTGGCGGTGCGGGCGCAGTAGCGCCGGTGGCGTTGAAGAACGTTGCAGGCGGGATTTCGGATACCGACGCAGTGAACGTAGGCCAGATGAAGGGCATCACCACGGCATTGGGTGGTGATGCGGGTATCGGCCCCGACGGCAGCGTGAAGGCACCGACGTATCACATCGGTGACAAGACCTACGCTAACGTGGGTGACGCGCTTGCAGCCGCGGCAGCAAGCGGTGGCGGTGGTACGGATTCGAATGCGGTTGTGTACGACGATGCAGCCAAGAGCGCAGTCACGCTGTCTGGCGAGAAAGGTACGACGCTGAAGAAAGTTGCAGCGGGCGCGGTGAGTGCGGATAGCACGGAAGCGGTGAACGGTTCGCAGCTGTATGGCGCCGCGCAAAGTGTGGCGAGCGCGCTGGGTGGTGGGTCGAAGGTAGACGAAACCGGTAAGGTGACGGCACCGACGTATAAGCTGGACGGCGACAAGACCAGTGCGAATAACGTTGGCGAAGCCGTGTCGAATCTCGACGGCCGTGTGACGACGAACACGACGAACGTAGAGAAACTGCAAGGCGATTTTGCTGAGTCGGGTCTGGTGGACAAGAACACGCGCAAGGTGCTTGCGGCGGTGACGTACGACCGTAACGACGGCACGGCGCATGGCAACTCGGTGACGCTGGGCGGCGCGGACGCGGCAGCGCCGGTTGCGTTGAAGAACGTTGCAGATGGCGCGGTGGCCAAAACGAGCACGGATGCGCTGAACGGCTCGCAGCTGTACGGCGCGTCGCAGAGTGTGGCGAGTGCGCTGGGCGGTGATTCGATTGTGGACGCAGGCGGTACGGTGAGGGCGCCGACGTACACGCTGGACGGCGGCAGGACCACGGCGAAAAACGTCGGCGAAGCGGTGTCGAACCTGGACGGCCGTGTGACGACGAACGCGACGAACGTCGGGAAACTGCAAGACAATCTTGCCGAATCTGGTCTGTTCGACAAGGACAAGAACCAGGCAATTGCGGCGCTGACGTACGACCGCAAGGAAGACGGCACGGTGGATCGCGGTTCGGTAACGCTTGGCGGTGCGGGCGCAGCAGCGCCGGTGGCGTTGAAGAACGTTGCAATGGGCATCGGCGACACCGATGCGGCGAACGTGCGTCAGGTGAAAGACATTACCACGGCGCTGGGCGGTGATGCGGGCATCGGCGCCGATGGCAGCGTGACGGCACCGAAGTATCGCATCGGCGACAAAACCTACGGCAACGTTGGCGACGCGCTCGCAGCCGCGGCAGCGAGCGGAGGCGGCGGTACGGATTCGAACGCGGTCTTGTACGACGATGCGGCCAAGACCGCGGTCACGCTGTCCGGCGAGAAAGGCACGACGTTGAAGAACGTTGCAGCCGGCGCGGTGAATGCGACGAGCATGGAAGCGATGAACGGTTCGCAGCTGTACGGTACGTCGCAAAGTGTGGCGAGCGCACTGGGCGGTGGTTCGACGGTGGACGCGGCCGGCAAGGTGACGGCGCCAACGATCCGAGTCGGCAACAAGACCTACGGTAACGTCAGTGACGCGATTGCGGCCGCGGCAGCCAGCGGCGGCGGTGGTGGTAAAGGCTCGAGCTTCGTCACGATCGATGGTATGGGTTCGGACGGTAGTCGGTTCAATACCGCGAGCATCGCGACGGGCGATCCGGAGAGTACGACAGCCGCCGCGATCGGCGTGGACGCTCATGCGGCCGGGGCGAACGCGATTGCGCTCGGCCTGAACACCGGGGCGCTGTCGAACGAATCGGTTGCGATCGGC
The DNA here is from genome assembly GCF_016586105.1 of Burkholderia sp. E168m15. Taxonomy (NCBI): domain Bacteria; kingdom Pseudomonadati; phylum Pseudomonadota; class Betaproteobacteria; order Burkholderiales; family Burkholderiaceae; genus Burkholderia; species Burkholderia sp. E168m15. Next base: position 27,280 of record NZ_BCPO01000225.1, on the reverse strand, counting down.
AATATGGCGCAGACGGGCTCGGATCAAGCGTACTCGGTGGCCATCGGTTCATGGGTGACGACCAATGGCGCGGGAGCGCTGGCGATCGGCTCGAACGCGAAGGCAAACGGCGAGAACGCGGTTGCGCTCGGCAGTAACGGCATCAAGGCTATCGGGGCAAGCTCGATCGCGATCGGCAATGCAGCAGAAGCCGCGGTAGGCGCGGCCAATGGCATTGCAATGGGCACGAGTGCGAGCGTTGCACCGAACCTGACCAATGCGATGGCGCTGGGTGCCAATACGAGCGTGGAAGGCGCGGCGAATGGTGCCGTGGCGCTGGGCGCAGGCGCCAAGGCGACGCGCGCCAATACCGTTTCGGTGGGTAACGCCGGAAGCGAGCGCCAGATCGTGAACGTTGCGGCGGGTACGCAAGGCACCGACGCGGTGAACGTGACGCAGCTCAGTGGCGTAACGACGGCGCTGGGTGGCGGTGCGGGCATTGGCGCCGATGGCAGCGTGACGGCGCCGAAGTATCACGTCGGTGACAAGACCTACGGCAACGTGGGTGACGCGATCACGGCCGCGGCGGAGATTGGTAGCAGCAAGGATCCGAACGCGGTTGCATACGACGATGAAACCAAGAGCACGGTCACGCTGGCCGGCGAGAAGGGCACGGCGCTGAAGAACGTTGCAGCCGGCGCGGTGAATACGACGAGCATGGAAGCGGTAAACGGCTCGCAGCTGTACGACACGTCGCAGAGCGTGGCAAGTGCGCTGGGCGGCGGTGCGACGGTGGACGCAGCAGGCAAGCTGACGGCACCGGCGTATACGCTGGACGACGGCAAGACGACTGCGCACAACGTTGGCGACGCGGTGTCGAACCTTGACGGCCGTGTGACGACGAACGCGACGAACGTCGAGAAGCTGCAAGACGATATTGCCGAGTCCGGTCTGGTGGACGAGGACACGGGCAAGGTGATCGCGGCGGTGACGTACGACCGTAAGGAGGACGGCACTGCAGATCGTGGCTCGGTGACGCTTGGCGGTGCGGGTGCAAAGGACCCGGTGGCGTTGAAAAACGTCGCAGCCGGTGCGGTAAACGCGACGAGCACGGAAGCGGTGAATGGCTCGCAGTTGTACGGCGCGTCGCAGAGCGTGGCAAGCGCACTGGGTGGCGGTTCGACGGTGGACGCAGCAGGCAAGCTGACGGCACCGGCGTATACGCTGGACGGCGGCAAGACGACCGCGAACAACGTTGGCGACGCGGTGTCGAACCTGGACGGCCGAGTGACGACGAACGCGACGAACGTCGAGAAGCTGCAAGACGATATTGCGGAGTCCGGTCTGATCGACAAGGACACGGGCAAGGTGATCGCGGCGGTGACGTACGACCACAAGGAAGACGGCACGGCGGATCGCGGCTCGGTGACGCTCGGCGGCGCGGGCGCAGCAGCGCCGGTGGCGTTGAAGAACGTCGCGGCTGGCGCGGTGAATGCGACGAGCATGGAAGCGGTGAACGGCTCGCAGCTGTACGGCACGTCGCAGAGCGTGGCAAGCGCGCTGGGTGGTGGTTCGACGGTGGACGCGGCGGGCAAGGTGACGACACCGAAGTACCACGTTGGCGACAAGACGTACGGTAACGTGGGTGACGCGATCGTCGCCGCAGCCGAAATGGGTAGCGGTACGGATCCGAACGCGGTTGCATACGACGATGAAGCCAAGCGTGCGGTCACGCTGGCTGGCGAGCAAGGCACGACGCTGAAGAACGTTGCAGCGGGCACCGTGAATGCAACGAGCATGGAAGCGGTGAACGGCTCGCAGCTGTACGGCGCGTCGCAGAGCGTGGCAAGCGCGCTGGGCGGCGGTTCGACGGTAGACGCAGCAGGCAAGCTGACGGCACCGGCGTACACGCTGGACGGCGGCAAGACGACGGCGAAAAACGTTGGCGACGCAGTGTCGAACCTGGACGGCCGTGTGACGACGAATGCGACGAACGTTGAGAAGCTGCGAGACGATATTGCCGAATCCGGCCTGGTGGACAAGGACACGGGCAAGGTGATCGCGGCGGTGACGTACGACCGCAAGGAAGACGGCACGGCGGATCGCGGTTCGGTGACGCTGGGTGGTGCGGGCGCAGCAGCGCCGGTGGCGTTGAAGAACGTCGCAGCAGGCGTGGATGATAGCGACGCGGTGAACGTCGGCCAGTTGAACACCGGGTTGTCCGATATGAAGCGCGAACTGGCTGAAGGCAACATCGATCTGAAGTACATCAAGGTCCGGGCCAGCGACGCACCCGCGACCGCTACTGGCGCTCAGTCTGTCGCGATCGGTTCAAAGGCCTTGGCAGGCGGTTCGAATACATTGGCGCTGGGTGCCGGTGCGCGTGCGCTCGCGAGCGGATCGGTTGCGCTGGGTTCCAACTCCGTTGCGAACGAGGCGATGACGGTGTCCGTCGGTGATGACGGGACCGAACGCAAGATCGTCCACGTGAGAGCGGGGGACGTCACAGCCAGGAGTACGGATGCGATCAATGGATCGCAGTTGTTCGAGGCGCTGGGCAAACTGAAATCCCGTGTCGCAGCTGAGCAGTCGCACCTGTTGTCTCGGGTCAATGCGCTTGCGGATTCGGACGAGTCGAATTCCCTGGTCGCGGTCGACGGTATGGGGGGGACGAACTCGGCGAGTATCAGCGGGGGCGATCCGGAGAGCACGACGGCCGCCGCGATCGGCGTGGAGGCTCATGCGGCAGGGGCAAACGCGATCGCGCTCGGGCTGAACACTGGGGCGCTGTCGGACGAATCGGTTGCGATCGGCAATATGGCGCAAACGGGCGCGGACCAGGCGTACTCGGTGGCCATCGGTTCGAAGGTGACAACCAATGGCGCGGGAGCGCTGGCGATCGGTTCGAACGCGAAGGCGAACGGCGAGAACGCGGTCGCGGTCGGCAATAACGGCATCAAGGCGATCGGTGAAAGCTCGATCGCGATTGGCAATGCCGCTGAAGCCGCAGTGGGCGCGACCAATGGCATTGCGCTGGGCACTGGTGCGAGCGTTGCGCCGAACGTGACCAATGCGATGGCGCTGGGTGCCAATACGAGCGTGGAAGGCGCGGCGAACGGTGCCGTGGCGCTGGGCGCAGGCGCCAAGGCGACGCGCGCCAATACCGTTTCGGTGGGTAACGCCGGAAGCGAGCGCCAGATCGTGAACGTCGCGGCGGGTACGCAAGGCACCGACGCGGTGAACGTGACCCAGCTGAGCGGCGTAACGACCGCGCTGGGCGGCGGTGCGGGCATCGGCGCCGATGGCAGCGTGACGGCACCGAAGTATCACGTCGGCGACAAGACCTACGGTAACGTCGGCGACGCGATCGCGGCTGCAGCGGCAAGCGGCGGCGGTGGCGGTATGGATCCGAACGCGGTTGCGTACGACGATGCGGCGAAGAGCACGGTCACGCTGGCTGGCGAGAAAGGCACGACGCTGAAGAACGTTGCGGCCGGCGCGGTGAATGCGAAGAGCACGGAAGCGGTGAACGGCTCGCAACTGTATGGTGCGTCGCAGAGCATGGCCACAGCGCTCGGCGGCGGCTCGCAGGCAGGCGCCGACGGCACAATCTCCGCGCCCAGCTACTCGCTCGCGGGCGGCACGACGACGGTGAACAGTGTCGGTGCGGCGATCGGCAATCTCGACGGGCGGGTGACGGCCAACACGGGCGACATCTCGACCCTGAAGGATACGATCGCGAACAGCGGTCTGATCGATCCGGAAACCGGGCACGCGGTCACAGCGGTGCGCTACGATCGCAACGAAGACGGTTCGGCGAATCGTGCGTCGGTCACGCTCGGGGATGCCGGTACAGCGGTTGGCCTGCACAACGTGGCGGCCGGAGCGGTAAGCGCGACGAGCACCGATGCGGTGAACGGATCGCAACTGCATGGCATGGCCACAAGCGTCGCGAATGCGATCGGGGGCGACACGACCGTCGATGAAAACGGGCAGGTTGCGGTCAATTCGCTCGAAGTGGGCGGTCACAAGTACGCGACCGTCTCGCAGGCGGTGCAGGCGGCCGCGGCGTATGGCGCCACCGATTCGCTGGCAGTGCGCTATGACGTCGACTCGCACGGCAACCCGAACTACGGTTCGGTGACGCTGGGCGGCCCTGCGGCGGCGCCAGTGATGCTGACCAACGTTGCAGATGGCAAGAGCCAGTACGACGCAGTGAACTACGGCCAGCTGTCGTCGCTGAAGACCGACTTTGAAAACCGCCTCGACACGATGGACGATCGCGTCAGCAAGATCGAAACCACCGGCGGTTCGGGCGGCGACTCGCGCCGTACGGTCGGCAACGATCTGATCAGCGGTTCGGGCGAAGCGGGCCAGGCGGTGACGGCGGCCCAATCCGGCAACGGCAGCAACAACGTCGCGATGGGTTCGGGCTCGACGATCAACGACGATGCCGGCAACGCCACGGCAGTCGGCGCGAACGCGACGGTGCGCGCCGCGGGCGGCACGGCGATTGGCGCGGGTGCTGATGCACACGCGGCCAATAGCACCGCGATCGGCCAGGACTCGTCGGCTCACGGCGAGAACAGCGCGGCGATCGGTCAGGGTGCGAAGGCACGCGGCGACAACAGCGTTGCGATTGGTGCGGGCTCCGTCGCGAACGAGGACAACACGGTCTCGTTTGGTGACGGCTCCGACCAGGGCAAGCGCCGGATCGTCAATATCGCGGATGGCGTGAATGCGTCGGATGCGGCGACCAAGGGGCAGCTCGACCGGGCGGTTGGCGGGCTGCAAGGTCAGATCAACGGCGTATCGCGCAATGCCTATTCGGGTATCGCGGCGGCAACGGCGTTGACGATGATCCCGGGTGTCGACCCTGGCAAGACGCTGTCGTTCGGTATCGGCAGTGCGAGCTACAAGGGCTATCAGGCGGTCGCGTTCGGCGGGGAGGCCCGCATCAACAAGAACCTGAAGATGAAGGCCGGTGTGGGCTTGTCGAGCGGTGGTAACACTGTCGGCTTGGGGGCATCGTATCAGTGGTAACTGCCTGACTGACGGAGCGGGGCAACCCGCTCCCGTATTTCCGGACCCGCCTCGCGCGGGTCTTTTTATGTATACCCAGCATGTGAGGTCGGACGGAATTCGTAGAGGCCAACAGGTGCTTGAGCTTGTTGTTATCCCGCTCCAATTCCTTCAGGTGCCGCGCTTCGGGGCCGTCATCCCGGCGAACCTGGTTTTTCAGTTGTGGTAGGTCGCTTCGGAGATCCCGTAATTGCGGCACAGCTCTGATGGCTTCATGTCAGTCGCCCTTCCTTCAAGATGCCGATGATTTGTTCTTCGGTGAACCGCGTTCGCATGAACGGCAAGGTGATCATCGATTTTGCAACTGGAATAATCTAATTAAGATGATTTGGTGGCGAGGTGTTGCGGATTGTCACGGGAGACTTGATCGATTTTCGAACGTTAAAGAAAATTCAGATTTTCCAAATATAACTAAAACTATGATGGCTCTGTTGCTGGTTTTTCTTGCGATTGTCGGTGCGGCTTTTGTCGCTCTTGGCGTGAACGGGGTAAGGCGTTCGCGAAAATATAGGTGGCAATCGGAAGGTGGTTCGGGGGCCGAGCGTCAAAGTCTTGCGAAGGGAGTTGAGCCGCTCGCGCCGGGGCGTGCGCAGTTCGAGAGCGAGTTGCTTGTGGAGCGTGGACGAGTGGCCGGAACGGCAGTGCCTGACGTCGGAAGTCATCCTGACTGCCCGGATAAGCTCACCGCGAGGCGCGGTCCAATGATAAAAAGCGAGCCCAAACCTTTGCTCGCGGGCGCAGCTCCTCATGGACATCGGGCACTTACCGCTGCGCAAGAGTCAGAGTTTTATGATCGATTGTGCACTGCATTGCCGGAGGCGGACATTTTCAAGAAAGTTGCTTTGAAAGAGCTCGTTGATGCTGAGCATAATGATAAATCGAATATCAAACTATATAATAGAAAGGTTTTCGATTTCGTGGTTCGTGGAGGCGATGGTGGCTTATTGTATGCTGTTGAGTTGGATGATAGGTCGTGTGCGTGGCAATATACTCGCCGAGATGATTTGTTGAAAGATGACGTTGCACGGGCCATTGGGTTGCGCGTGATGCGGTATTGGAGCGTCAAGACTGATTTGACCGTGCTGAGGCGAGATTTTGAGTCGTGCGCGGCTCGCTCATTTGGACGGCGGAGTTAACCTATTATTTCATGGCAACGTGGGGCGTGGTTGATTCCTACAGGTGCAATCGACATCGGCTGCTGATAGATATGCCGAGACATGTCATTCGATGATGCAATTCAATGTGACAGAAGGGGTGCTAGCTTCCAGCCTGCAGGTGCTTCCGACATTCGACCTAATCGAGATCGTTGTTGCGCTTGTACTGGGTGGAATGGCCAAGGGCATCACCGGCATCGGCGTGCCGCTGATCGCGATGCCGATCGTCAGCCAGTTCATGCCGATTCGGGATGCAGTATTGCTGCTGTCTATGCCGATCATTCTCGGCAACATTCCGCAGGCGCTCGAAGGTGGTCAGGTGCTTGCAACGGCGCGGAAAATCGCCGCGCCGATCGCATGGACGGTATTAGGTAATATCGTCGGCGTGGCGATCCTCCTTTCGCTGAACTCGGGTCACGCACAGGCAGCCTCTGGCGCAGTACTGATTGTGGTCGCGACACTGATGCTCGCGGCACCGAAGCTCAATTTGGCACCCGCATGGCGCAAACCTGTTGGTTTCACGCTCGGCTTCGGTGCGGCAGTGACGGAGAGCATTGCGTCGATTCCCGGCCCGTTGCTTGCCACTTACTTGATTTCGTCCGGAGCGAGCGGCCGGGCGTTTACGAAGCAGATCGCGATCATCCTCGTGGTTTCGGTCGTGACGCTGCTCACTACGTTCAGCGGCGCCGCGCAGGCGAGCGGTGCGGATCTCGCGATTTCGGTGGCCGCCACGCTGCCAGCGATTGCCGGCATGTGGCTGGTTCGTCCGCTGCGGGACAAGATGTCCCCTGAAATTTTCAGGACGGTCGTCCTGCTGTTCGTGCTCATCGCAGCGGCGCAAATGATCTGGAAATCTGGCGTGTTTCGACATGGCGGATCACTCGCCACTGGTGCGTGCCTTGTTAAGCCGTGTGATGAGTTGTTCGACTTTGGTGCAAAAGACCGCCAATGCCGCCTCTTGACCCGAGAGGTCACCCAGCCGAAGTTGGGCGGCCAGTTTTTCACCGTAATCCCCCAAAGCACCTGAGCCGAACAATTTGCTTGCGCCAGCTATCCGATGGATGCGGTCGGCGGCGGCTACCGCGTTTTTGTCGGCTACTGCTGCCTGAAGGAAGGCAATATCCTTCAAGGTCTCTGTCACGAACCCTTGAATCAATATCGGCGGGTATGCGCCTTCTTCGGGCGAGGGATGCTGGGCCAGACTGCTAATTGAGTCTGGCCGTGTCGGGCAAGGCGAAATTCCAATCCAATGCGCGAGTTTGTCACGCAGCACGGCTAAGGTTGTCGGTTTGATGAGCAGGCCGTCCATGCCGGCTTCCGCGCATCGGATTGCTTCATCGGGCAACGCGCCTGCAGTCAAGGCAACAATGGGGGTATCCCGTGATCGATGTTCCCGGGAGCGGATGCGTTTCGTCAATTCATAGCCGTCCATCTCCGGCATCGCGCAATCGGTGAGTATCAATGCGAAGTCGGAATCGTCCAGTACTCGGAGTGCGTCCATGCCGTTGGATACCGCAACAGCGGTATAACCGAGTCGTTCAAGTTGCGCCTTGATGACCAGGCGATTGACCGGATGGTCGTCGACGACAAGAACTTGAATTCCCGACGTTTGATATTCGACGTGCAGATTCCGGATATCGTTCTCGGCGGATGGAGTTGCACCGACGACATGTAGACAAAGTGCTTCGACCGCGGAGTACATCAACGGATTGTGGCTGAGCCGACAGGTGCCGTCAGCCGAGATCTCGTAGCCCGTTGGAATCGGGGCGTCCGTTAGTCCGATAGCTGGCTTGTCATTATCGATTGCCTCGAGTCGACTTTCGTCGATAAAGTGTATGACTGCCTGTGAGGCGGCTCCCGCAGGGATGATACCTAGCGGTGTCAAGAGTTCGCATAACGCTGCGGCTAGCGCCGGGTCGGACGACGCGATATGTGCATGTTTTCCCGCTAGCGGCGTGGAACGAGTCTGCAACTGTACGTCCAGGTCCAGTTCAACCGTGACTCGAGTGCCGAAATCCGGCGTGCTCTCGATGTGAATGGATCCATGCATCAGCTCGACCAAGCGTTTGCAAATGGCCAAACCCAATCCAGTGCCGCCGAAGCGACGTACGATCGAAGTGTCGGCCTGCGTGAAGGGCGCGAACAGGCATTGCAGTTGCGCGGGCGCGATGCCAATGCCCGTGTCATGTACCGTGAAGTGCACACGCTGGCACGCTTCCCGTTGGTCGAAGACGGAGATGCTGATGCCAACCTCGCCGTTTTCCGTGAACTTGATCGCGTTGCTTATCAGATTAATGAGAATCTGGCGAAGGCGCAGACCGTCGACGTTCAATTCGGCGGCGAGTTGGTTACTGACGGAATTACGAACGACAAGGCCCTTATCGTGAGCCAACGTCGAGGCCATGGCGCTGACGCCGTCCACGAGTGCCCGTAGATCAGTCGGTTCCGTCACGATCTCCAAGTGTCCGGCATCTATCTTCGAGAAATCGAGAACGTCGTCGAGAATCTGCATCAACGTCATCGCAGATTCCCCGATCATGTGAAGCATCCGTTGCTGCTTTGTGCTCAACGATTCGTGGCGCAACAGTTCCAACATCCCTATGATCCCGTTCATCGGCGTGCGGATCTCGTGGCTCATGGTGGCGAGAAATCGCGACTTCGACGCTGCCGCTATTTCAGCCGCTTCTTTCGCACGGGCGAGCTCTTCCCCCTGCGCCTTCGCGTGAGTGACGTCCGACCAGACTCCGCTCCAGAACATCGTGCCGTCTGGCTCCGTTTGCGGCGTCGCTTCGGTGTGGATCCACCGCTCGCGGCCATGTGACATACATCGAAAATCGATAGAGATCGGCGTCATGGTAAGCGCCGAGTACTTGACGGCGGTTTTAATGAGAGGCCTGTCGTCGGGGTGAACCCGCGAGAGCGCCGTAAGCGCATCGGCTTCCATCGTCAGCGCATCCAGATTCCACATGGCACGCGTATCACCACCTACATAAGGAAACCTTAGTGCACCATCCGGTGTATGGCGAAGTTCGAAGACGACCACCGGAAGATGAGAAGTCACGCGTCTTAAACGTTGATCCAGAGCACGCGCACGTTGTTCTGCGTCGCGAATGGTCGTCACATCGACCAACGTCACCAGAAGGCCACCTGGCTTTCCGCTTGGCAATTGAAACGGATGCATCCAGTACAACCAGGACCGCAGCTTATGGTCGCCGTCCATCAGGTTGACCTCGGCATGATGGGCTCGATTTTGATCTTGGACTTGCTCGCTCATGGCGTGGATTTGCTTACTCCATGCGGGCTCCACCGGTAAAGCTTCCAGCGTTGTTCGACCAATCAAGTCCTCACGCTTCACCGAGAATGCGGTTTCATAGGCATGGTTGAGCGCGATATATCGGTTCGCACTATCTTTGGCGGCCAGCGGATACGGTAGCGACTCCATTAGCGCTTCACGAAAGCTAAGCTGGTCTGCCAGCTCATGCTCGACCGCCAGCCGCTGACGGACCTCGTGACGAAGCCGGATGTACGCGATGATAATGATCGCCAATATGACCGCAGCGCCTAGTAACGTAAGCTCGAAGGTCCTCCATGGCAGTCCGACTGAATAGCGAGGCCAAAGCCAACGGCTTCGAATCCGTTGCTGCTCCATTTTTGGCATCGCGGCGATCGCGTTATTAATTATAGGTACCAGTCTCTCATAGCGGCGGTTTATTGAAATGGTCAACCGACTCTCGATATTGGCAGGTGATGCAATCTTGAGAGCACCCGGGAAATAGCTCCTGATGTTGAAATCGACGATCGCTGCGTTTCCGAGATACGCATCGGCACGCCCCTCCGCTACCTCTTGCATCGCGTGATAGGCGTTCGTGGCCACGGCAATATCGGCGTCTGGCAGTTGGCGCAATACCTGAGCGGGAAGCTCGCTTGGATCCGAAATAACGATTCGACGGCCAGCGAGATCGACGATGCCTTGCGGCAGCGCGTGGGGGCGGGTAACGATGACGTCGGGAAGGGTAATAAACGGAGTGCTGTAGAGCAAGTCGTCGCCGTGCCCCGTCGGTGCATTGACAGGCGCGGCGGCATCCACTTGACCTGATTGCGCCAGGGACAAGGTTTCTGCCCACGACTTCGTTTTCACCAGTGCGAAGCGGATGCCAAGGGATTTCGAGATATATGCCAGATAGTCGGCGACGATGCCACTCGGGCGACCATTGGCATCAATGTAGGCGATCGGTGCCCAGTCGGGGTCAATGCCAAGTTTGATCGGAGGCAGCGAAGCCAGCCAGCGTCGCTCATCTGCCGTGAGTGCCAAACCGTGGGCCTCGTCAGGAATCTGCGGCGGCGACACCGGGTTTGTCGGCGAAGGTAGCGTCAACCGAAGCGCTGATGCTTCGATATTTTCAACCGTTGCCGAATCGATCAGACTCATAGTCAGGACGACTATGGCAATGATACTGCTCGACCGGGCACTTATCCAAAAGGTATTCTTCAAAATAACGGATTATGTGGAGTACGTTGTAACGCGCGCCGTATAGAGCATTTCAACTCGCCGTGTACCTCATCGCTTTGGGGCATGGATCTTGTGCCGGGGGAACCGTGACGTCCAATAGCGCTTGCAGTGAGGAGGGTAGTGTCAACCGTTGAGCCCGAGATTGGCGACGTACTCGTAGAGTTCCGCATCGCTTTTGAGGCCAAGCTTGCGCTTTGCCGATATCTTGGCCCAGCTTACCGTTTTGATTGTCCGATGGAGAACCTGGCTGACTTCAGCCGGTGATTTACCGCTGCCGAGAAGGCGCAACACTTCGAGCTCTCGAGGAGTCAAATTAGCAGCACGCCGGCTTTCTGTTTCGGTCAGCCCAAGCTTCGATAGTTCGAGCTGCAGCTTGGCACTGATATAGACTGCCCCTCTCAGGGCGGCACGGACGGCGGCGAACAGTTCGTTCCTTTCCGCTCCTTTCTCGACGATACCCAGCACACCCTCGTTCAACATCGCGCGTAACAGCCCGGCATTTGCCATGTTTGTGAGCACGATGACCGGTAAGGCTGCGTGTTCTCGTCGAATGATCGAGAGCATAGGCAATCCGTCGACACGTCCGGCGTTAGGCATCGAGAAATCGGTAATCACGACATCGCACGCGACGCGTGCCAAGATCGACATCAACTCCCTGGAGTCGCGCGCCTCCCCCACGACCTCGAGGCCATTCTGCTCGATCAGAACGCGGCAGCCGAGCAGCATGATCGGATGGTCGTCTGCGAGTACAACACGGCATGCCATTCCAGACTCCCCACTAATTAGTATCGGCCGAGTTTGCCAAATGATATGGGGCCGATGTGCGCCAACCAAAAAGCCAGATTACGCCTGTGCGCTTCTCATAAATATCAGAATTGTCTGATTTCGAAAGTGCGCGAATCAATTTATATTGTTTTTTGATCGCGCCATGCCACGCCGGCACTCCTCTTCAAAGGTGGTGGATTTGTACCGGCGGCGAGTGATCTGAGTGACCTGCCGGGGTCCTGGATTACCCGCTGTCGAAATGCAAGCGTGGTTGCCGTCAGGAAAACCGTAACCGCTCACGCTTTAGGCTTGGTCCTGATATTGGGTTGACGTACATCTGAAAGGTCTTCATTCCGGGCGTACCCGCCTCGTGATGTGGGCGCCCCAAAGCCGTGATGGCAATTCCTATGGGAGAAAAGCAATGCCAGTTGTCACCTTGAAGCTGCTGAAAGGCGCGTTTTCGCAAGAGAAGACGCAGCAGATGATGGATGGCGTTACCGACGCGATTGCGGCAATAGCGGGAGAGTATATTCGTCCGCACACCGTCGTCATTGTGGAGGAAGTGTCGGACGGGCTCTACTCGTCGGGAGGCCACAAGGTGACATTGAAGACCATCGACATGCTACGCATGAGAGGCGCCAAATCCTCTAACTAAGGACCTATCCGTGATTTCGTGGGCGGGCATATCATGAGGTGTAGAAGTCATGGATATGCCGCCAATGAAGAAGAAACGAATGGTGGCGTCCCAGGCAGCGGCCCGCGGGCCGCTGCCTGAATAATAGCCCAAGCAACTGCTGGACCAGTTGGTCAAGGGGCCGATGACGCCTGCCGAGGTGCAGGACCTGATGCTGGCGTTCAACAAGGCGGTCATCGAGCGCGCGATAGGCGCCAAGATGAATCTGCATCTGGGCTACCTGCAGAGCCCGTCCAAGCCACTGGGCAGGCCAACGAGCGCAACGGCGCCGGCGGCAAAACGGTCATCACCGATCGCGGCCCGGTCCGGGTCGACGTCCCCCGCGATCGCGACGGCAGCTTCGAGCTGATCCCGATTCCAAAGCATGAGCACCGCTTCACCGGCTTTGACAAACGCATCATCGCGTTGAACAGGGGTGTGTTCTGCACGAGCATTCCAGATCAATCGCAACCCCATTGGGCAAGCGCAGCGACGGGCGCGCTTGCGGCGGAGCCGACATCGACGGTGATTCTCCAGGCACCGGCCACGACTCCGTAGGTGCTGCTGCCGGGAGCGTTCTGCTCGCGATGGCTGCCACCATCGTGCTTACTACACTGCTGCGGATGCAAGTCCGGGGCGGATGGGAATCGGCCGACGCCGGACTGCGCTGATTCGTCCTTGGCTGATTTACGGCGGTCGGAACCCACAGCGATACTCGGCACTTCATTCAAATTGACGGAGGGGCGACGCGTCACGTGTCGGCAGAATCGTCGCTCACATACGGATATGCAGGACATTACCGGTCGTTTCGCGCTCCCGCTTACGCCCCCTTTTTCGGATGTGCCGCCGCCGTACGGTCGGTGCCGTAGCATGTGTGAGAAAAGGGGCGGCCCCGGGCCACGCGTGTTCGACTTGTGCTCCCACGGAATCTCGCGTGAGCAAGCAAAAGCGTCCGCGGCGGATTTCGGATCTGGCAACGCTGCATGGCTGCGTCAGCGTCCTGCGTCCCGTTCGTTGCGGCGGACGCTTGCCGTTGGCCTTGCGTTCGCGGCGTCGTGCTGCCTTGCGACACATATGCTCGAAAACGGGCCAGCACATCCATCTCCAGACACCGTTTACCGGGGCTCCATCTCCGGTGTGTCGACGCGGCAATCGGTACCAGCGCGCGTATCGGCCGCTGACGACGTAGAGGTGGAGGCGGCGCTGGGGCCGTATTCGCGTGCCATGTCACGGGATGAGGCATCGCATCGTGACCCGGTGCGCAACGCTGCCGCCCCGACGGCAGTGACGAAGTCTCACAACCGTGGCGGGCACACCTCGGTGCGAACGATGCGCACGAACGTGCAAGCCAAGGCCGAGCATGGAGCGTCGGTAGAGCGCTTGGCCGAAGGACTTGACATGACCGACGCTGAATTCGTGCACTGGCGGGAAGCGACGCGGGATCATTCCCGCCGTCGAGAGCCCCTCTCCGAACAGGGCAAGTGGTACTTCGACTCCATCAACCACCCGCGCCTGATCCCGTATTGACAGTGGACGACGCGTTCACGACCTAGCCGAAATCCTCACGATCCGAAGCCGTTCCGCCAGTGGGCACCCCATAACGCGTGATCGAACAATGCCATTTGATCGGGCGCGACATGCCATCTGCGCTGAGAACGGCGGGCATGAGCCACGTGCACATACCGGACGGGCTGCGCATGTAGGTTACAAACGCATCTAAGCGCCTTTCTCGCGCCATGGTCTTCGCAATGATGCACGATGAATGTGCTTTTTTCGCACCGACGATGAGAATTTTCTAGTCCCTTACGGCGATGTCGAGCGCTATTGTTCAGGCATTGGATTTCGCGCGACCGTCGGTGTCACGATCTCCAGCTTGGGATAGCGTACTGTCGCAGTGACTTGATACCTTCTGTCGTGTCGGAGGTGTCGCCACGACAGTTTTTTGATAGCCATGTTTGGAATTTCCATCGATGAGTTTTATTGATCGAGAAAGCTATTCGAGTTCGTTTTCGTCCGGCATGAATGCAGATGATTTTATTTCGGCACGGAAGATAAATATTGTCGTCGCAGACTCCTATCCGATGATAGTGCAGGGCCTGCGTCACATTTTCTCGAGTGTGGAAAGTATGCAAATCGTCGCCGAGGCGCATACGTTGTCCGGCATGGCGTCGATGTTGAGCACTTTCGAATGTGATGTGTTGATTTGCGATTATGCATTTGGCGACGATCCGGAGCCGGACGGGATGCGAATGCTTGAAACCATCCGCAGAAACCATCCGAACGTGAAGATTATCCTGTTGGCCGAGTTGAGGGATGGACTGTCCGTCCAGCGCGTGATGAAAAAGGGCGTATCGGCATTCGTTGTGAAATCGAGTGACGATTCACTTTCCTTGCCGAAAATCGTCGATAAAGTCATGCGCGGGAAAAGGTATGTGGATCCGGACATTGCGGGAGATATGCTGTGCGATTCGGGTCGAGGTGGTGACAGGCAGGCGCGAACCAATTTATTGTCACCGCGCGAGCTTGATGTGGTACGGCTTCTGTCGCGCGGAATGGCAGTCGGGGAAATCGCGGAAAAGCTCAGTCGAAGTCGGAAAACGATCAGTACGCAAAAGGCAAATGCAATGAAGAAGTTCGGCGTGAAGACCAATGTCGATCTGGTAGACGCCGTGCGGGATATGCTTTGGCGAGGCTAGCTGATTTTTTGACGCGGTTCGACCATTTTCTGACAATGGTTCTTTTCAATGAAAGGGCCGCCCGCGCCACCGTTGAATTACGTTTTCGAGCTCGACGTGATTGAAGATCGCAGGAAATTCCCGCTCTTATGCCCCGCTTTTGTAATGATAGCCGTATTACTTTCCTCATGCGGTGGCGATTCTGGGGTAGGGAGCATCGGGTGGAAGGAAAACCACGGCAACGAGATCGTCGTCAAGATGCGCCGATCGTCCGGCGGGACGCAGCGTTACGGCACCGTGATGGCACGGGACATGTACAACGATGTAGTTGACGGAACGCGATGGGCGACGGTGCCGGTTACTCGCGCGCTGGAAAATCGACGTCCTGAAAAGGCAGTCAACCTGAGCGTCGCATCGGTCGACGCCTGCAGTTGGACATTTCAGGACGCTATCGACGATCTCATGGGGCAAGGCGTGACGGTTGTCGCTGCCGCCAGCAATGATGTCGTTAGCGAGATCGATGCATCGCCGGGTCGTCGGGATATGATTTCAGTGGCGAAAAGCGACCAGGCCGGTCGTCGCGTGCTCGGCGGCAATACGCATTCACGTGTGACGCTGAGCTCACCGGGGACGAACATCGGGACTCTCTCCCATACCGGTACGCGAGTACCAGCCGATGCGTCCCACGGCGATATGCATGGCACTAGTCTCGCGGCACCCCAGGTGTCGGGCGTGGTATCGCTGATGTTGACGACCAACCCTTGGTTGACCCCCGCTGAGGTCGCGAGCATTTTGAAGCGCACGGCACGTTTTGCGTCAATTGCGCCGGAG
Source organism: Burkholderia sp. E168m15 (assembly GCF_016586105.1). NCBI lineage: Bacteria > Pseudomonadati > Pseudomonadota > Betaproteobacteria > Burkholderiales > Burkholderiaceae > Burkholderia > Burkholderia sp. E168m15. The sequence continues at coordinate 11,611 of NZ_BCPO01000225.1, read as the reverse complement.
ACACGATCGCGCAGGGTGATTTCGCCGAGAGGTGGCATACACGATGCAGCAGGCTGCTGTATCGACTGCTGCCGCCGAGCGGAATAGCCCGACCCGCTAATGAAAGGGCCGACTTTCATTTTAGAGGTGGCGCTCGCCACAATCCGATTTTTCGCGCCGGGTGGCCACACTATTCACGCTGTGCGGCCATCAACGTGCTGAGTCTGGTGGTCAACTGCTCGACTTGTGCGAAAAACGCCGCCAGTGCTGCCTCCTGGCCCGTCACGCCATCCTCTCGAAGTCGCTCGGATAATCGCTCGCCGGCATCAGCCAGGACATCCGAGCCGAATAATTTGCTGGCACCGGCGATGCGGTGGATATGCTCGGCCGCCGCCACTGCGTTGCCGCTTTGTATTGCGGCCTGAAGGAAGGCCATATCCTTCGCGGTCTCGGCCAGAAATCCCCGGATCAGCTTGGGCAAGTGCGTGCGTTCTTCAGGCGAGACGGGCGGGGAAAGCCAGCGCATGGCGTCCGTCTGTATCTGGCAAGGCGCCGTCGGCACCCAACGCGCGAGCTGCTCGCGCAGTACCGCCAGCGTGGTGGGTTTGACGAGCAGGCCGTCCATGCCGGCTTCGGCGCACCGAATCGCTTCGTCGGGCAATGCGTTGGCCGTCAACGCAAGAATGGGGATGCGCCGCGATCGGGGCTCCCGGGAGCGGATACGTCTCGCCAGGTCGTAACCATCCATGTCCGGCATCGCGCAATCGCTGAGCACCAGCGCGATACCGGAATCGTCCAGCGCGTGCAGTGCGTCCGTGCCGTTGGAGACCGCAATGGCGGTATAGCCGAGTCGAGCGAGTTGCGCCTCGATGACGAGCCGATTGATCGGATGGTCGTCCACGACGAGGATTCGAATACCCGACGACGGATATTCAACGGATGGAGGGCGGGTATCGGTCCCTGCGAAGCGAGGTGCGGCAGTGGCATGAAGGCATAGTGCTTCGACCGCGGCGCATGTCAACGGATTGTGGCTGAGCCGACACGTGCCGTCGGGCGAGATCTCGTAGCCCGTCGGGATGGGTTCGTCGGTCAGGCCGATAACGAGCCCGTCGTCGCGGATTTCGAAGAGCCGGCATTCGTCCACAAAGCGTATGTCTGCCCGCGACGTATCGCCGGTCACGACGACGCCGAGCGGCATCAGGACTTCGCGCAGCGCGGCCGCGAGCGCTATGTCGGATAAGTCGATAGTGGCCTGCTTGCCTGCGACCGGCGTAGACCGAGCCACAAGATGGACGTTCAGGTCGAATTCGACGATGACGTGCGTACCGACACGCGGCGTGCTGTCAATGCGAATGGAGCCCTGCATCAGTTCGACCAGTCGTTTGCAGATGGCCAGCCCCAGACCGGTGCCGCCGAAGCGGCGCGAGATCGACGTGTCGGCCTGTGTGAAAGGCGCGAACAGACATTGCAGTTGCGCCGGGGTGATGCCGATGCCTGTGTCGTGTACCGTGAAGCGAACGCGCTGGCACGCATTGCGGTAGTCGATAATCTCGACGCGTACGCCGACCTCGCCGCTTTCCGTGAACTTGATTGCGTTGCTCATCAGGTTGAATAGAATCTGGCGAAGACGCAGGCCGTCTATCTCGAGTTCAGCGGCGAGTCGGTGGCTGACGAAATTGCGCACGACGAGGCCCTTGTCGTGGGCGAGCGTGGCGGCTACCGCACTGACGCCGTCCAGGAGCGCGCGCAGGTCGGTCGGTTCGTTCACGATTTCCAACTGTCCTGCATCGATCTTCGAGAAGTCCAGAACGTCGTCGAGAATCTGCATCAACGTCATCGCGGATTCCCCGATCATGTGAAGCATGCGCTGCTGCCTGATGCTCAACGACTCGTGTCGCAACAGCTCGAGCATCCCTATGATCCCGTTCATCGGTGTGCGTATCTCGTGGCTCATGGTGGCGAGAAATCTCGCTTTTGATGCCGCGGCCAATTCGGCCACTTCTTTCGCACGGGCCAGTTCCCTGGCTTGCGCCTTGATGTGAGTGACATCCGACCACACGCCACTCCAGAATATCGTCCCGTCATGCTCGGTTTGGGGTGTCGCTTCCGTGTGAATCCAGCGCTCGCATCCCTGGGAACGGCAGCGAAAATCGATGGAAACCCGCTGCATGGTCCGTGCGGAATGCCTGACAGCCGATTTGATGAGAGGTCGGTCATCGGGATGCACCCGTGAAAGCGCCGTCAGCGCATCGTCTTCCATCGTTTGCGCATCCAGATCCCACATGGCGCGGGTATTGCCTCCGACATAAGGAAAACGGAGCACGCCATCCGGAGTGCGACGCAATTCGAAGACGACTGCCGGAAGATGGGCGGTCACGCGCCTCAATCGTTGATCCAGCGCGCGTGCACGCTGTTCTGCATCACGAATCGTGGTGACATCCACCAACGTGACGAGCAGCCCGCCCGGCTTCCCACTCGGCAATTGAAAGGGATGCATCCAGTACAGCCAGGACCGCTGCTTCTGGTCGCGATCCATCAGATTGACCTCGGCGTGATGAGGTTGTTGCTGATCCTGAACTCGTTCGCTCATCGCGTGGATGCTCCGATTCCATTGGGGATCCAGCGGCGACGCGTCGAGCGTCGTTTTACCGATCAGCTCGTCGCGCTTCACCGAGAATGCAGTTTCATAAGCGTGATTGAGCGCGATATATCGGTTCGCGCTATCTTTCGCGACCAATGGGTATGGAAGGGATTCCATCAGCGCTTCGCGGAAGCTGAGCTGATCGGCCAGTTCACGCTCAACTGCCAATCGCCGGCGAACCTCGCGGCGCAGCCGGACGTATGCAGTGGTAATGGTTGCCAATACGATCGCGGTGCCGAGCAACACAAGCTCGAACGTTTTCCATGGCAGGCCCGCCGAATATCGAGGCCACAGCCATCGGCTTCGAATGCGTTGTTGTTCCCTCTTGGGGATAGCTGCAAGCGCACAGTTGATCAGGGGAATCAGTCGTTCGTAGCGGCGGTTGACTGCAATACTCAGCCGGCTGTCGAGATCGGCCGGCGACGCGATCTTGAGAATGCCAGGGAAATAGTTCCGGATGTTGAAATCGACGATCGCCGCGTTTCCGACATAGGCATCGGCACGTCCTTCTGCCACCGCGCTCATCGCTTGATGAGCGCTCGCGGCCATGACGATTTCCGCGTCGGGCATCTGTTGCCGTACCGTGGCGGGAAGCTCGCTGGGATCCGAGACCGCTATCCGGCGGCCGGCTAGATCGACGATTCCTTGCGGCGACACGTGAGGTCGAGTCACGACCACGTCCGGGAGCGTGATGAACGGGACGCTATAGAGCAAGACCCCGTCGCGGGCGACCGGCGTATTGACCGGTATGGCAGCATCCAGTTCACCCGACTGCGCGCGAGACAAGGTTTCCGCCCACGAATTCGTTTTCACGACAGCAAAGCGAATGCCTAGCGATGCCGAGATATGGCCCAGATAGTCCGCAGCAATGCCGCTCGGGCGATCGTTTGCGTCAAGGTAGGCAATGGGCGCCCATTCCGGGTCCACGCCCAGTTTGATCGGGGGAAGCGAGGCCAGCCAGCTACGGTCTTCCGGCGTAAGCGTCAAGCGCTCGACCGTGCGATGAGTTTGTATCGGCACCGTCGGTTCCTTCGGCCAGGGCACCGCCGACCGAAGCGTCGATTCTCCGACATTTGCAACCGTTACGGACTCGATCGGACACGTGCTCAGGACCGCGACGACGACAGCCACGCTCAACCGCAAGCTGACCCACAAGCTGTTCTTCAAAATTGACTTACCGTGCGATTGGATGGCGATGCTGCCGCCGATGCGGCACGCACATTTCAGTTGATGGGGGCGCGAATCGAATCGTTCCGGTGGGCATGACGCCTGAACCGGGGCCGTCTGCCACGTCCGACCGCCGTCGCGGCCGGGCAAGCGGCATCAGCCAATGAGTCCGAGATTGACGACATACTCGTACAGTTCGGCATCGCTTTTGAGGCCGAGCTTGCGCTTTGCCGATGTCTTGGCCCAGCTGACGGTCTTGATGGTCCGATGTAGTATCTGGCCGACTTCCGTCGGCGATTTGCCGCTGGCAAGAAGGCGCAGCACCTCCAACTCGCGGGGCGTCAAATTCGCGGCCCGCTGGCTTTCCATCTCGGTCAGTCCGAGTTTCGTCAATTCGCGCTGCAGTCTGGCACTGATGTAGATCGCGCCTCGCAGCGCAGTGCGAACGGCAGCGAACAGTTCACTTTTTTCCGCTCCCTTTTCCACGATGCCCAGTACGCCTTCGTTCAACATTGCACGCAACAAACCGGCATTCGCCATATTCGTGAGCACGATGACGGGTAAGGCGCCGTGATCCCGTCGAAGGGTCGACAGCATTGCGAGTCCATCGGCGCGTCCGGTGTTGGGCATCGAGAAATCCGTGATGACGATATCGCAGGCGACGTGGGCCAGGATTGACATCAACTCGCTCGAGTCGCGCGCCTCTCCCACGACCTCCATGCCATTCTGCTCAATCAGAAGACGGCAACCGAGCAACATGATGGGATGGTCGTCTGCGAGCACAACGCGCCAAGCCATTTCAGAATCTCCCAAATTAATTTCGGCAAATTTTAGCAAGTGATAGACCGCTTATGCTCATCAAAGAATAAAACCAGAATGCGCCTACGCGCTTGGATTGAAAATAAGCATTGGCTGATATGTAAAATGGACGCTTTGCCTTATAGTCTTATCGGGATTTATCAGGTTTGTATTTGCCTTCTACTAGTAAATTTTTTGGGCGATTTTTTGGTGAGTATGGCGGTAATTAGAATGCTAATCGTTACAGCTCTTTTTTGGGGTGTTTCGGTACCGGGCGACGTTGCAAATGGCATCGAGGATGAAGCCGAGTAGATTCGAGAAGTCGGATGCAAGGAGGAGGAATGAGAAGCGCTTGGGTGGACGGTAAGGCAGTGATCGTGGAGGTGGGTTCCAGTGATTACCGACATATCGAGTCGGCGGCGCGGAAGCTCGGGTATACAGTGCAGGAATTTCTGCTGCTGAGTGCGTCTCTGATTGCTTCTGTCGTGCATGGACAGGGGGCCGCCCAGGATTGAAGCGGTGCGGCGTAATCGGACGGGTCCGGTATCGTGCGGACCACACGGGAGTGACGTCGCAGCATGGATTCCGCATCGGATGACATGGCACGTCTTCACGTTACGGACGGTGTCGGATATCCTGGCCAGCCCCTTTCGGAAATCACGAGCCACCCGCCAAGCCCGGTGACAGCACCAGGGATCATGACAGCACCAAGGCGAACACCATGCCGAGCTTGGGGGGCAAAACCCCCAAGTCAGTTACAAAACTTCCGAAGATTGATCGCTGCGTTTATAGGAAAAAGAGGCTTCCTTGCCTTTCGATGTTGGAAGAGTGATCGCAACCACCGGAACTACAATTCCATATTCCTGATAGAAGGTTTTTTGATCGATTTTTGCATTGATTAGGGCCTGATTGTCGCCGGTTATGTAGAAAAACGAATGAATCGGAAGTTTTTTGCCATTGTTTTGCTTCCATGTAGCCACGCGCAACTCGTTTTGGATATCCCACCATGGCGAAAGCATCTTTTGCCTCGCCAGAATGCTTTGATAAAAATGATCTGCGGTACCTGAGTGTCCTTTGGTGACATCCCAGCCGCATTGATCGCTGTATTTTATCTTTAGCGAATCAAAATGTTTTATCCATTTTTGAGCATCTGTGATTCCCTGCTCGATGCAGGGACGGCTCTCGGTAGGGTAATTGGCGGACGCGCCGCAACCATTCCCAGGGCGCTGGTCGGTGCCTCCATCCATTGAATAAGCACAGAGAACCATGATGCTGTCTTTGCCTTGAAGCGTGCTATATCCGGGGTATAGTATGAATCCATTCTTATAACCAAAAACAAGCTTTGAAAAATTACTGTCGGCTCTGATCCACGAGAAAGAGACGCCGCCACTCGCTTGTGAGGCCGGGCTTGGGTTCCATGGCCGGAATGCGGGACTTTCCACGGTGGCGCGCAACATTACTCCGCTACACAGGAAAGCTGGTCGATACTGGCCGCCGCAGCTTTTGGGAGTTTTGTAATACCAATCGTATAGCTGGCTGATCGCAATAGGTCCGACGTAGTCGATAACTTTTGCTTCTGCCTGGGTGGCGGTGTTTTGTGCGAGTGCAGTTTGGCTGAGAAAAAAGATTGCTATTGAAGATAATAAAAGTTTGAATAAATGATTCATGGTGATGCTGTTGGTGGAAATTGGCTGGCGGCACCCTTTTTGCGATTTTTAATCGCCATTTTTCTGTTCGATAAATTCCTCCGTATCGTTCGGGTGTTTTAGGAGTTGTCGTGTCGACTCTCGCCCTGCGGCGCTGACGGCAAACCACGGGGCGCGCGTTGCACAACGCTTGGAAAGAGAGATCGGCGTGCATGCCCGTGAGCATTGATCTTCCACGATGCCTCGGTTGCCAACCACCGAAACACCGACATTCGGTGCTCCAAGGATGCTATGCATCTAATCCGTCGCTACGCGGCGCGGAGGGGGCAACGCCAACTGGATATATGTAACCGCCCGACCGGGACGATAAGCGTGTTCGCTTCGAAACGCTGCTAGATAATTCTGGAACTAGAGAAATTTCCGAAATTACAACAGCGCGCCGACTATGTATTGAGGCTGCTCTCCAGATGCCGGTATTCTGCTGCCAACGCAACCGATTTTAAAAATCTTGCGAATTGTTTTGATGGTTGTCGGTTTGTGTTGTAACTATTGGAATTGATTGGTATGCGACGTAAATTTGTTTCAGGCACGGTGTTGCACGTGGGGGCGCGCGAGCTGTATAAGGTTTCCGTCTTTCTCGCGACGGTCGCTGGCGGCGGGTGTGGTGTCCTGTTTTCTTCTGCCGCGTATGCGCATAATCCATACATTGGATATGAAACCCCGGTGGCCAGCAATTGTATAAATAGCGGCGTGCTATTTGAAAATTGCGCTAGATGGGATAATTCAAATTATAGGGGTGTGCGTGGGGCTCATTTTTCCCAGATGGCGGGCCGGTATTTTTCTTATCTTACCTCTGGAAATGGGGCCGACACATATTTGTGGTCGGGAGTATGGGCGGGAAGCAGATCGGCCGGGCTGTTTTATGGTGACGACCCGTTCAAGGCGAATCGGATAATCGTCGATGCCGAAGGCGCGACCATTGCCGGCAGCCGGCTTGTGTTGTCGTCCAGAGCGGGAATCAGCGTATCGGGTTCTAGAATCTCCAACGTCAAGAACGGCGCGCACGCCGGTGATGCAGTCAACGTCAACCAGCTTTCGAGGGTGGCGAACGTGCTTGGCGTGAATATCGACACCAACGGCCACGTAACGACGCCGACATATCGAGTGGGCAGCAAATCTTTCGACAACGTCGCGGATGCGATTGCGGCAGCCGTCGATAGCGGTACGGATCCGAATGCGGTCGTTTATGACGATTCCGCCAAGCGCTCGATCACGCTTGGCGTGAAGGGCACGACACTGAAGAACGTGGCGGCCGGCACGGTCAGTGCGACGAGTATGGAAGCGATAAACGGTTCGCAATTGCACCGTGCGTCACAGAGTGTCGCGACGGCACTGGGGGGCGGTTCGACGGTGGACGCGAGAGGTAACGTGATGGCGCCGAAGTATCGCGTCGGTGACAAAACCTACGGTAACGTCGGCGACGCGATCGCGGCAGCCGCGGACAGTGGCGGCGGTATCGATCCGAACGCGGTGGCGTACGACGATGCCGCGGGCAGCACGATAACGCTGCGTGGCGAGCATGGCACGACATTGAAGAACGTCGCGGCAGGCAGTGCGGATACCGATGCGGTCAATGTGGGGCAATTGACTGCTGCGACGCAGCCGATACGGGATGAGCTGGCTGACGTCAGCCTTGCAATGAAGGCCATCCAGATCAAGCCTCAAGGTGTAGACGCGATTGCGACGGGAACGAATGCCGTTGCGATTGGCGCCGGTGCAAATGCGATAGCGAATGGCTCGATCGCTTTGGGTGCGGGTTCGCGCGTGACCGGAGTCAATTCGGTTGCGATCGGTATCAACTCGGTCGCACTGGAAGCAAACCAAGTGTCGGTGGGCGACGTCGGGCGCGAGCGCCGCATTTCGAACCTGGCGGCGGGTACGAAAGGTACCGATGCAGTCAACTTGAATCAGCTGACTGATGCGATCGGGAAGGTGTCGAGCCGTACCGACAAGCTCTCGTCCGATCTGGCGTCGCGGCGCAGCTTGCTGGTTGCCAATCCCTTTGCCATCGACGAGCAACGTTTGTCCAATTTCGTGCTGATCGACGGCCAGGGTGCTGACGGTAGCCTGCCGAACGCGGCGAGTATCGCCGACGGCGATCCGGCGAGTACGACCTCGGCTGCAATCGGTGTCGGGTCGGTTGCGTCGGGCGCAGACACGATTGCCATTGGCATGCGTACCATCGCGAACTCGGACAACTCCGTGGCGATCGGCAATATGGCGCAAACCGGTGCCGAGCAGCCGTACTCGGTGGCGATCGGCTCGCATGTGACGACGAATGGTGCCAGCGCCCTTGCAATCGGTTCGCAGGCGAGGGCGAACGGCGAGAACGCGATCGCTATCGGCAATAACGATGTGCACGCGATCGGCGAAAGTTCGATTGCGATCGGCAATGGCGCCGAGGCCGTGGTGGGCGCGACGAATGGCATTGCGCTGGGCACGGGGGCGAGCGTTGCCCGGAACGTGACCGACGCGATGGCGCTCGGCGCGAAAGCCTTCGTGGAAAAAGGGGCGAACGGCGCTGTGGCACTGGGGGCGGGTTCCCAGGCGAGTCGAGCCAATACCGTTTCAGTGGGCAATGCCGGAAGCGAGCGCCAGATCGTGAACGTTGCGGCGGGTACGCAGGGTACCGACGCGGTGAACGTGGCGCAGTTGCACGGCGCGGCTACGAGTCTTGCGAACGCGATCGGCGGCGACACGACGGTCGATGGAAGCGGCCACGTGGCCATTCATTCGATTGAAGTGCACGGTCACCAGTACGGGACGGTATCGGAGGCGGTGCAGGCGGCTGCGGCGTATGGCGCCACGGATTCGCTGGCGCTGCGCTACGATCTCGACTCGCACGGCAATCCGAACTATGGCTCGGTGACGCTGGGCGGTCCGTCGGCAGCGCCGGTGATGCTGACCAACGTTGCCGATGGCAAGAGCCGATACGACGCGGTGAACTATGGCCAGTTGTCGTCGCTGCAAAGCGACTTCGAAAACCGAATGGGCGCGATGGACAATCGCGTCAGCAAGATCGAAACCGATGCCGGCGATCCGCGCGGTGATGGTCGGGTCATGACGATGGCCAATCTGCGCCGGGACGTTAGCGACGTCGGGGCCGGCTCAGGCTCCGTTATCGACAGCGATGCCGGCGACACCACGGCAATCGGCGCGAATTCGGCGCTGCAAGCGTCGGGCGCGACAGCGATCGGCGCCGGGGCGGATGCACGTGCGATCAATAGCACGGCGATCGGGCAATCTGCATCCGCTCACGGCGAGAACAGCACCGTGGTCGGACAGGGCGCGACCGCTTGGGGCACTAACAGCGTTGCAATTGGTGCAGGTTCCGTGGCTGACGCGGACAATGCCGTCTCGTTCGGCAACAGCGCCACGGGCATGACGCGTACGCTGACCAACGTGTCGGCCGGTGTCGCACCGACGGACGCCGTCAACGTCCAACAGCTCAACGAATCGATGGGCGGCTTGCGATCGCAGATCGAACACGATCGTGCGGATGCAAATGGAGGCACCGCGTCAGCCGTGGCCATTGCGTCGCTGCCGCAAGCGCCGGCGCCTGGGAAGAGCGTCGTCGCAGTGGGCGGCGGCACGTACGCCGGCCAGTCTGCTCTTGCGGTGGGTTTGTCCACCTACGCTGGGCGCTGGATCATCAAGGCTTCCGGTTCGACGAACACACGAGGAACTGTGGCGGGTGGTGTCGGCGCTGGTTTCGTGTGGTGAGCAACCGGAATGACGCTTTGAGCTGCGTTGCGGGTGGTGCTTAGGACCTACCTCATTGCCAGCGCTGGTCCTGTCGGCAGTACGCGGCAGGACCAGCAGACATCGAGCAACGAGATAGAGGCCACCGACGAGCCGCCGACGTTGGGCAAATATTCTCAGTGACGGCGGCGCCGAACGAGCGTCGGGACTTCAACGATCGATCGCCTGCGAGTACGGACGATATCCGCCGCAACCCCCACAAATTCCACCGCGCGGTTCATGACAGGCCGAGGGCGGTTCCCGTGCGCCGAAGCCGTCGCAAGCGAGAGTCGTGGAAACGCATCATTCACTCCCATAAGCAATGACGCCATCGGGCTGCCCATATCGTCGGGAAAGTTAACGGCGCCATGGCACCTATTCGACACCGTCTCCGATTATTTGCCATTTCGACATATCCATGTCGCGGAGCGTCCATTCCATTGGCGCCCGGGCGAGATGATGGAGCTCATTCGCTCAATCATATTAAAAGCAAGAGTGCCGATGATGAAAATTCGGCATGTCTCATAAATTTTATCCATTTTAAGAAAAGTGGAAAATGAAACACAAATGGTTTTTTATCTTGATAATAATAGTGTCTTTCCTCGCTGGAATATCACTCGCCCATGCATACTCGGGCGAAGATGGCTCGGTCGCGCTCGTCGGAGTCGCTGGCAACAAGGTCGCGCAACAGCTCACGGACAATTACAATAATCTGGCTCCAGATTGCGGTAGTGCTACAAACCCGGCGTTTCGCTGTTCCGGAGTAATGCTTCGCGGGACCATGCATTCGTCTCAGTACCACTCATGGAACCCGAGTCCTGCTTCCGTTTCGAGTGGAGGCGTCTCATTCTCCTATCTGCGAAAAGATTCGAAGTTCAGCAAGCTGGCTTATGGGTACGGTAACGGATTAATTTTCGTTCCGTATAGGTATAATATAAAGCCGAATGTCGTCGAGCCTGAAGTTATATGCTCATTCCCGATCGACGCCAACACTGAAAATCGAGTGGACAAAGGATGCGGCGCGGATAACTCATTTCCGACTGACAGCGGTCCATGTCAGGCGCGAGGCATTTCAACTGCTTCGGAATGGCTTTCACACTACCGCAGCACAAGTGGCAATAAGCACGCACACCAATGTGGCTTCGACGTACATCACGGCGCCCCGTCGACCTCTGCGATTTTCAAAACCAGCATTGAGGCAATGGCGTTGATTGGCGAAGAATCCATGCACGAGCAAAATGAACTGCGTTTAGCTACATGGGAGCAAGATATCCCTGAGAAGCTGCCAGTCATGGCATTTTTCTATCTTGCAGGTCACGCAAATGGACTTAAGGGGGCTCAGGGTGACCAAGTGGATTACCAGCAAGCCTCGAAGCGCATCGTACCCATCATCCGGATAACGCTTCCGTCATCGCGGTCAGACGAGGCTACGTTCGTCTATGACAAGAATGATCAGATGGTTGTGCCTCCGCAAATTGCGAATCCGCGGGTTGATCCGACTCTGCTGGTTCCGCCGATCCCTCCCGCGTGAGGTCATGCCGTGACGGAGAGCAAGTTCACCGAAGAGCAGATCGCATAC
>NZ_BCPO01000224.1:0-3034 GCF_016586105.1 Burkholderia sp. E168m15 | reverse complement strand
ATACGTATTGAAGCAGGCCGAGTTGGGCAAGGGTTTAGGCAGGGTAGGCCTAAGTACGGTGTGATTTGGTGCGCCTAGGCACGCGCAATTTAGGTGTTGTGCGCGTAGCCCGATCCTCGGGAGTGCTCTTGGCACGGACTCGTGCTGGTAGCAGTGGTGGAAGGCCATTTCTGCGCCGAAGCCAATTACAACGGGGCACGTTGCCGTGCTCGTTGGCGTCCATCCGGCGCTCGTTTCGTCGGCGCTGGGGGCGGTATCTCGACCTAAAGCACGTCAGGGCCAATCGACGGCCTTTTCCGGACTGGTCGGCACGGTCGGATCTGACGTCTCACACCCGTTTGCTGGCCCGATATGCTCACTCGTCTTCGATGAATTCCAAGAGTTGCTGGCGTACGAAAGCAGTGGTCCGTTCGATATCCATCGGCGTGAGTCGGTCCATGTAAGCAACCGTCAGCAGTGCGAGTGGGTGGATGTTTAACACTTCGGCAAGCTGCTCAATCTTGCCCAGCGTGGGCGACTTCAGTTCCCGTTCAATCGTGCTGATGTATGTGCGGCTGGAGATCAGTCCAAAATCTTCCTGCGTAACGTTAGCGATCTTGCGAAGTCGCTTAAGTGCGTTGCCGAAACTGGCCTCGGAGCGCATGCAAGTCCTCCTCTGAAGGACCAGATGAACTCATTTCGAACACTAAAGAACTACAATCTATAGTGTTCATTTGGTACTATTGGCGGCTTTTTGATTTCGAATGCGTAGGGTGAGATGCACCTGTCTGGGGTCGGTGACCATGGGTGCGACGTTCAGTGCAATGGGTGCTTTGGGAGTATGTTCGGCACCTACGGCGCGGCCGTAGGCCGACGGTGCGCGCAGGCCGAGTGGTTGTCTCAAGGAATATGGATGTTAGTGACAGATAAGAGTTGGGCCGAGTGCAATCCTGGTAAGCGGGCACTCATGCGGCCTTACGAGGCGTGGCGCTGCGTGGGGTGGACTAACGAGACGCTGAATTTTTTTGCGGTTGCATCGCGTGAGCAGCGCGAACGCGATCTGCTGCCCGATGGCTTGCTTATCAGCGGCCCGGAGGCACTGCTTGAGATGGCGTCGCAATGGGAGCCGGGGAGTTTCTCTGTCTATGTGCTCGATCGGGCTGTTGAGAAGGCGGAGATCCGTTTGTGTCAGGTCACCGGAATATGGCGTGAGCGCGAGGCAAAGGAGGGCGGTGAGGCTTGGCTTTGGTATTCGACCAGCCGTGGCGAGTTGAAGCCATGCTCACCGATACGAGTTCATCTCGGCTCTCGATCAGAGTTGGTGAGTGAACTGGCCTTTGACGATTCCCGCATCGTTGCGGAACCGGGGTGTTAAGGGCGATTGAGCGCAAGTCTTCGGCCGCTTTCCAAGCGCGCCGCATAGCCGTCTTTCTGCGATCAAGCCCTCTCGGGAACCGGTGGGCGATTGATTCCACGCTGACTTGCCCGCGTTTGAGGAACCGTTCATGAGCGTCGGTGCGGTGCCAGATGTCTCAGCATGGAGGCAGGACTGAAAAGGAGCAGAAGAGACATGGATTCGACGGGCCGATTCGTTCAGGAGCGACGCGTAACGGCGCAGAACTTACGGAAGCCGCGAGGCTGGTAGTCTTGCTGGCTCGTGCATCCGCCTGACAGTAGGGAGACTTAGGTACGTGACGGATACGTATTTTCATGGGCCTGTGTTCCGGCCAACCAGTTCGCGTAGTGGCTGGAACAACCGCTACTTCATCGACACCGAGTTCACGGATTTTGAGGCGCCTCAACTCATTAGTCTCGCCATCGTTGGGGAAAACGGATCCGAGTTCTATGGCGAGTGCACGGACTATGATGCAGCGCGCTGTAGCGACTTCGTTCGAGCCGTGGTACTGCCCCAGCTCGGCCGGCACAAGGGACGCGCGATGCCGTTTGATCAATTTCGTCAAGCGGTGCGGACATGGATCGACGGTGTCCCGACTACCTCCCAGCCGGTGCTGTGCTACGACTTCGACACGGATTTAAGCCTGCTGCGCTCCCTATTGGATGGCGCGTTGCCCGATGGTTGGGCGCTTGAGGACATTAAGGGGCGGATCGACGCTGGTCGGCGGGCGGCCTACTATGCGCGCCACGGCGGAGAGCACCACGCACTGCATGATGCTCGAGCAAACGCGCAAGCCTATAATGGTTAAGTGCGCCTCAATTGAAGTTTCAGCAGTGCCTGCCAGCTACGCCGCGTCCGGATTCGGATGTTTTGCGCGGTTATCGGGTCGCGCCGGACGCGTCTCGACGAGATGATCGGCGTGCCTGACGCTGGAAGGCGGCACTAAACTGGCGCGCGCGTTTTGCCTCTTCGCCGTGAAGATAGGTCGACGTGGTGGCCACCGATGCATGGCGAAGATTGTCCCGTACCACAACCAGCTCGACGCCGGTGTCGAGGGCATGGGTGGCGTGCGTATGGCGCAGCCAGTGCGGGCTCGCCCGCCGCAGCTTGCCGGCCAGCGCCGGATGGCGCGTGTTCACGCGCTCCGCGGTCTCCCGAAAAAACTCACCTAACACCTGCCGCAACCGCGCCGCACTGATGTGGGTGCCGCCAGGGCGTGCTGCACGATGGACCACATTGAGGTCGGCGACCAACGGGGTGGATGGCTGCCAACGGGGGCGTGTGACCGGCAGACCCCGTGCCTTCAGCGTGCGCCGAAGCGCGTCCCGCGCGAGCGGCGGCAGGGCCACGCGCCCCGATTTCGCCCCTTTTCCCGTTACCTGCAGCCATAGCGCACCGCGGGCGTCCGTCGCGATGTCGCCCAGCGTTGCGGCCACCAGTTCCTGCACGCGCAGGCCGGTCGCGTAACCGAAGTCGAGCACAAACCGCAGCCGCTCGGCAGCCGGGGCGCTCCAGTCGGTCCGCTCGAGCTGGTCGGCTGCAGTTCGCACGACCCGCCACTCCCGGTCAGTCAACGCCCGCCCGGTATCGAACGGCGCGCGCGTTGCGCCGCCGCGGACGGTCACCCCAGCAAACGGATTGAGCACGACATAGTGCTGG
>NZ_BCPO01000223.1:0-59231 GCF_016586105.1 Burkholderia sp. E168m15 | reverse complement strand
CATGAAGGACAATTACGTCGCCTATATGGACAAGTCTGACGCACCAACAGCGCTCTCGCGTCTGGCTATCGCGTTTGAACACTACAATGAGCGCCACCCGCACAAAGCTCTGAAATACCGCTCGCCTCGCGAGTTCAGGCGTAATGCGGTGTCATCAACCTAACGGTGTCCGCGTGTCCTGAGTTACAGGGGCAACTCCAGTGATGTCCTATCCAGGGGCCTATCGGCATATGCTCCGCGCATCCCTTCGCTCGCCATGCGTCTCTTTAATACACCTATCAGACGTTCAACGATGGCCTTGCCGTCGGGACAACCGAGTGGAAGAACACTCAGCTCAATGCGCAAGTCGTCTACGATCGATTGTTGAGCGGATTCGGATAAGAATTCGCAACCCCTGTCTACGCATATACACGCGCTGAGGATCCCTGGCGGCCAGCGTATATCGTCGATATCGATGTCGAGTGCCGTGAAGCGCTTGGTTCGTGATGTAAAAGCAATCAGTAGTGTGTAGCGAAGCTCTTCGTAAGACGGTGGGGCAAGCGACATATAAACAGATAGGACATAGCGGCTCCAGCGGTCTATTGCAAGATAGATCGTAGGCTGACCAAGGCATATCTCGGGTAGCCCTTTCTGTCTGAGGAAAAGGCGCCCAGTGGCACTGTCTATTTCTGTAATCTCACCTGCGCTAGAGGCATATAGGGCCGCCGTATAGACGCCTGGCAGAGATGGGTGCCCTGGGGAGTTGGATATTGATGTCTCAGGCCCGCGGATGTAGTAACGGAACTGACGCAAAGTCACGGGAATTTGCTGCTCGCCACGAGTGTAAGCTGCGTAACGTTCGGGGTGACGCTCCCTGAATTCTTTACCCAGATAGGACTCGTGTGCGCCGGTCTGTGTCGCCTTGCCGTGGAGACGCCGCATGGCATCGCGCATGTCGTTAATGTCTTCTTTCTGTACGACGAAATCGCATTCACCTAATTCATTAGATAAGGCTGACTTAGGGCCTCGCCGGCGAGGAGCGGGTGTAGTCAGGTCGTCAGCGTGGAGATCGGTCGTTGACACGATTCCGTGCGGCCCGGACGGTAAATCGAGCAGTGCAAGGCGCGATCCGCCGAAATAGTAGTAGCGCAATACCCAACGTCGGAGCGAGACAGGACTGACGAGCTTAACTTTTGCGTGATCGCGGATCAATCGAGTGAACATGCCTCTGGTCAGATTTTGTTCGATGGAGAATTGCGCCAATAGTGGTTCGACAAGTTTCCAGATAGCTTGAAGACGTATATCTGGATCGGATTTCGGGTCGGGAATATTTTTAAATGCGTCTGGAAGTACAATGCGGCCCCATTCGCTACCTGTTGCATTGGCAAGTTCGGCAAGTTCGTGAAGCAAGAGCCGCTGCGGACGCCTTGCGTCGTGAGCAAGCTTCGCGTCACTAACCCACATCGCGTAGACGCAAGTATTAAATCGATGTGTAATGCGCAGATAGGTCCGCTCGCTTCCTGATAAGCGCAAAACGAGACCCGGGGCCGGTGTGGCAGAGGGAATGGCGACGAAGTCAACCATGATTGTAGCCGTCGTCTAGGACGACAGGTGCGCTAAGTGCAAGACGATGCGTCAGAGAAACCGGAATACGCTCGGACCACGCACAATAGAGAAATGTATCGAGCGCCGCCGTGTCGGTGAGATGCAAACGTTGACGTGATGCAACTAGGAGACTTTGTAGAGGGACATTGCGTTCGTAGCATGCGAGGAAGGTTTCGGCGTATGACTCTGCCAACTCGTCGTCACTGCGGTATTGATGGAGAAACCACGACCGGATGTAGCGCAAATTTTGGAGGACTTTGCGATCAAATTGGCTGGTGTCAACGCGGAACCAGGGCACACCATTCTCTATACACCACAAATACTGGACATATAGTAGCTGACCGCTTCTATCATGCAAGTTGGCAACCGTAGGAGATAGGTTCGCTGCTCGATACGTAAGCCCCTTGTCGGTCAGCTCTGTAACGAGGAAATCCAGTGTGAACGGTTCGGGGGCGCCGTTGCGGAATGGATGATGAACGCCACATTGTCGAGACAACTGCAAGGTACGATCGAGATCGAGGATGGGCCAGTGTTCCCGGATGTCGATGATGGACCGGCTCCGTTCAAGCAAATAAAAATAGGTTGTTTCCTTCTCGCTGAGTAGCTGGTAGATCCGGTCGACTTTTATTCCACGGACGTAGGCTGAGGTTCCTTTTCCGCCGGATCCTTTGATCTGGCACCATGATCGATAATCTGGACCTATGCCTATCCCGAAACCGCGGCGCACGCGAGAACGCAGATGTGGCGGATAAACCGCCGGACTAGCATTCCAATCCATGATGAGTGAAGGCTAGTTCTTTTGGCGGAAATTTCCACAATATTTGTCACCCAAAGGCCATCGCGTGCCGCATGCGTGAAGGGCCGCGCGAGATGCGACGGCAGCGCGTCGCTGAACAGCCGGCTGCCGAGTGCATAAAGCGGATGGTCGAACACGTTCTTCACGAACAGCACGGTGCGCCCGGCCGGCGCGCCGTGCGGCAGCGTGTCGACGTAGAGGCGCCAGTTGCTCTGCAGCGGCGACGGAAACACGCGCCGCAGCGGGCCGGCAAGACGCGGGCCGAAGTGCCGGTGCCGGTAGGTGAGCGTCGTGAACGGCGTGCGGCCGCCGCGGCTCGCGAGCGTGACGCCACGCGGCACGAGGTGCGCGACGGCCGCGACATCGACGATCCACGTGCAATACACGACCTGTTCGACGTCGCTCGCGAGTTGCAGGAACGGCAGCCGCGACAGCAGCGCGCGGCGTGCGCGCAGTAGCGGGCCGCTCGCGACGATCCGGTTGGCGAGCCGGCCGGCGAGGCCGGTGGACGGGTAGACGAAGGCGTTGTCGTAGCGCATGGCCGGCATTGTGCCGGGGTTGCCGCGTACGCGGAAGAGGCGAGGTCTTTGGCCGAACCGCGTGCATTTGCCGGGCGCCGCCGCATGGTGCCGCTCGTGCGACGGAATCCCGCCACGATTCATTCCGGCCCGGGTTCGCGCAGCTGCCGCCGCGGCACGTTCAGCCAACGCGCGATCCTGCCGCCCGCGAGTCGCCACTCGAACGGATTGCGGAAATCGAACGTGTACAGTTCGCGTCGAAGATACGGCCAGTACCCACGCAGGCTACGGGACGCGCGGGCACGCTCGATGCGCGAGGGCCGCCACGTGTTGTGCCAGGGGAAGTTCGTCGCCACGCTCGAGCGCCGTCGTGGCAACCGGAAATTGAGCGCATACGCGTACCGCGGCTGATCCGAGAGGTTTGCCCCCGCGGCATGCAGCGTGCGCCCCGCATGCACGGTGCAGTCTCCCGGCATCAACGGACATGCCACGGCGTGCGCCGGATCGAATCCGCCCACACACTCGAGCCCATGTGCGGTCACGTCACCCCCGAGCGGACCATGCGGAAGGACGTCGTACAGATGAGATCCGGGGATGAACTGCATGCATCCGTTGTCGACCGAGACGGCTTGCAGCGGAATCCAGAAGTTGACTTCGCGATGCTCGATACGCGCGTCGGTAAACGCGTCGTCCTGGTGCCAGGGCGTCACGGTGCCCGTACGCGGCTGCTTCAGGAAAAAGCTGTCGCCGGCAAAACGAACCTCCGGGCCGAGCAGCGCCTGGGCGATCCCGAACGCGGCGCGACGGATACGGAGTGCCGATAGCCGACGCTCGAAATAGGAGGCCCAGTGGAGCTGGAGCAGTTGAGGCCGGGCATCGCGCCCGTTCGTCTCGGGATAGAAATCGAACATCAGGCCCTCGGCGTAGCCCGTGCGACCGCCGAGCAGACGATGGCCGATTTCGCGCAAGGCTTCGATCTCCGATGGGTCGATCAGCCGGTCGATAACCGCAAAGCCGTCGTGATGGAACCGGGATCGAAGATTGGCTTGCATTGGAGCCTTGACGATGAGTTCACGGATCGCGAAGCGCTGCGGATGGCCGCTGGTTTTTCGATTTTCGTATTTTCGCGCGCGGCGCTTCTGTTCGATACCTTACGTTGGCTGCCGAGCGCGGCAACCCGGACGATTTTTTTGCATCCGCCGGGCGACGCCGCACGGTGCGGCGCGTGCGAGCCATGTCGACGGCCGGTCTTGACGCGCGAGGCATGCGTGCGGAGGCCGGCCGTTCGCGCGTCAGTACCCCGACGCGTCGCCGCCTTGATCGGTGACGATCGCCACGCCCGAGCTCGTGCCGAGCCGCGTCGCGCCGGCTTCGAGCATCGCGAGCGCGGCCGCGCGGTCGCGCACGCCGCCCGACGCCTTCACGCCGAGCGTCGGCCCGACCGTACGGCGCATCAGCGCGACATCGGCGAGCGTCGCGCCGCCATGGCCGAAGCCGGTCGACGTCTTCACGAACGCGACGCCGAGATCGCGGCACATCTCGCACACGCGCACCTTCTCGTCGTCGGTCAGCAACCCCGTTTCGAGGATCACCTTGAGCGGCACCGTGCCGCAAGCGCGATGCACGGCGTCGATGTCGGCCTTCACGTCGTCGGCGCGGCCGCTTTTCAGCGCGCCGAGGTTGATCACCATGTCGATCTCGCCCGCGCCCGCCGCGATCGCGGCGGTGGCTTCGAATGCCTTCGCGGCGGACAGCCCCGCGCCGAGCGGAAAGCCGACCACGGCGCAGACGAGCACGCCGGTTTCGGCCAGCTCGCGCGCGGCGAGCGGCACGTTCGCCGAATTCACGCAGACCGAGTAAAAGCGATGCTCGGCCGCCTGGCGGCAGAGTTCGCGGATCTGCGCGTCGCTCGCGTCGGGCGCGAGCAGCGTGTGATCGATGGTTTGGGCGAGTTGGGCGTTGGAAAGCGGCATGTGTCAGGACTCCACGGATCGTGTGCGGAAAGGGCACACGGAAAGTTGATGTTTTCACATCGGTTTGTTACAAATACGACATTCCGGCCGGGCCCGCGCGCCCGGCACGACGAGCGACTCACGCGGCGGGCACGCAGGATACAGGCATGGAAACAAAGAAAGGCGAACGGATCAAGACATTGATGAACGTGCTGCAAGGGCAGAACGCGATTCATCTGAGGGAAGTCGCCGAGCTGTTCGGCGTGTCCGAAATGACGATCCGCCGCGATCTCGCGGACAATCCGCACGGCCTCAGCCTGATCGGCGGCTACGTGACGCGCCATTTCGCCGCGCAGCGCAGCGATATCGGCGAATACCTGATCAGCGCCGAGAACAACCGGCAGACCGAGGAAAAGCGCCGCATCGGCAAGCTGGCCGCACAGTTCGTGACGACCGGCGACACGATCTTCGTCGACTGCGGGTCGACCACGCCGTTCATCGTCGATTTCATTCCCGACGACCTCGAATTCACGGCGGTCTGCAATTCGCTGAACGTGTTCGCGAAGCTGCAGCAAAAGCAGCATTGCAACGTGATCCTGTGCGGCGGCGCGTATCACCGCCAGAACATGGTGTTCGAATCGGTCGCCGAAACGGGCATCCTCGATTCCGTGCGCGTGTCGAAGGCGTTCATCTCGGCGGCCGGCGTGAGCGAACGCTGCGGCGTCACGTGCTTCAATTTCCACGAAGTCGATGCGAAGAAGAAGGTGATGGCGCGCGCGCAGAACCGCTTTCTGCTGGTCGACCATACGAAATTCGACGAAGTGCGCGCGGCCTATTTCGCCGAACTGACCGATTTCAACTACGTGATCTCCGACGGCCAACTGAGCCGCCGCTACGAAACCGCGATCCGCGAGCACGGGATCGCGCTCGTGACCTGATGCGGCGCGGGCGTGC
Source organism: Burkholderia sp. E168m15 (assembly GCF_016586105.1). Classification (NCBI taxonomy): domain Bacteria; kingdom Pseudomonadati; phylum Pseudomonadota; class Betaproteobacteria; order Burkholderiales; family Burkholderiaceae; genus Burkholderia; species Burkholderia sp. E168m15. The sequence continues at coordinate 53,427 of NZ_BCPO01000223.1, read as the reverse complement.
GGCGCGCGCTGCGTCGCACTTTTCGTCGCGCTTTTCATCACATCACGCATCGCGGGCTTCCGCCGCGCTCAGGTAGCCGGTGACCACTTCGAAGCGGCGCGATGCGCGCGGCGCCAGTGCTGCCACGTGGCCCTTGCGACGTTCGGCTTCGTAACCCTCCGGCTCGCAGGTCGACGGCAGTGCGAACGCGGCGACCTGCTGATCCGCGTTGTGCAGGACCCAGCGCGTCGCGTGCGGAAATTGCGCGGGACGGTACGCGGTGTGGAACGCGCCGCCGTCCGGATGCGCGAGCCGGAAATGCGCGACGCCGTCGGCATCCGTTTCCACGTCGTTCATGAAGAACACGATCTCGGGGTCGTACAGCGCGGGCGCATCGAGCGTCGCGAGCCGCGCCGGTTCGCGCGCGAGCGTGGCCGTGTAGTCGCGCCACGCGGCGGTCGGCTTCACGTGCGCGGGCACGCTGTCGCGCAGCCGCATGCCGCCGGGCGGCAGCGACTGCACGAAGCGGCCGCCCGGCACGTACGCGTAGTTCAGGTGGGCCATGTACATCAGGTCCATCGGTGCGCCGCCGAGGTTCGTCACCTCCATCGCGATCGTCATCCGCGCATCGTGCTCCGCCAGCCGCACCGACGGACGCGCGACGTAGTGGCTGCCGAAGCCCTGCACGTATTCGTATTCGCCGGTCACCTCGACCGTCGCGCCGCGCGCATCCGTGCCGACGACGAGGCTCGCGCGGTCCATCGGCGCGCACGGCATCTCGCCGTGCAGCGCGTGCGTGTCGTCCGGCCCCGGGCAGCCGTTGCGCAGCAGCCCGCTGTGGAACATGAAGCAGCCGTACGTATCGATGATCGACGCCGCGCGCTTCGGCTGCCGGAACATGTGCTTCATCGTCAGGTCGCGGCCGTCGAATTCGGCGGCCCAGATCATCTGGCCGAGATACGGCAGCACGACGAGATGGCCGCGGCGGTTCTCGAGCTTCAGCGCCTCGACGCCGGACGGATACGCGAACGCGGTGACGGTGAGGCCGTCGGTGCGGTACAGCGTGCGCGGCGCTTCGCGGAAGTCGTCGCGCCGCAGTTCGATCTCGCCGCGCATGGTCAGGCTTCCGACGTGTTGCGCGTCGCGGCGTAGCGCGTGGGCGCATGACCGTCGGCCGCCGCGTCGGGCGTCGCCGCCGGCAGGTGACGCAGGCAGTAGAAGCCGTAGTACACGATCACGACGAAGCACGCGAGCGGCACGACGAACGCGAGCTGCATGTTGCCGCCGGTGTGATCGGAGATCAGCCCCTGGATCAGCGGCACGACCGCGCCGCCGACGATGCTCATCACGAGGATCGAGCCGCCGTATTCGGTGTCCTTGCCGAGACCGTCGATCGTCAGCCCGTAGATCGTCGGCCAGCACGGGCCGAGGAAGATGCTCACGCACACGGCCGCATACACGGCGGTGATGTTGTGCACGCTGATCGTGTACGCGAGCAGCGCGATGCACAGGATGCCGTAGACGATCAGCACCTTGGCCGGGCCGACGCGCTTCATCACGAGCGTCGCGATCAGCTTGCCGACGAAGAACGCGAAGAAGGTCGCGAGCAGGTAGCGCGACGCGCCGCGCTCGGTGAGGCCGCCGATCTGCATCGCGAGCCGGATCGTGAAGCTCCACACGCCGACCTGCGCGCCGACATACAGGAATTGCGCGACCACGCCCGCGACGAAGCGCCGGTTGCCGAACAGGCGCGCGAGCGTGCCGCGTGCGTCGATCCGGTGCGTGACCGTACTCGCCGCATTGCCCTTGCACGCCGGATAGGGCGTAAGCGCGAACACGATGAACACCGCGACGAGCACGACGATCAGCCACTTGTACGGCTCGAGCGTGGCCTGGATCATCGCGAGCTGGTGCGTGTGCGCGTCGGCGGCCGACATCGCCGCGAGCTGTGCATGCGACGCGTCGCCTTCCTTGAAGATCAGGAAGCTGCCCATGTAGACGCCGGCCATCGCGCCGAACGGATAGAACGTCTGCGAGATGTTCAGCCGCCGCGTGCTGGTGTCGCGCGGGCCCATCAGCGTCGAATACGAGTTCGACGCCGTTTCGAGGAACGACAGGCCCGCGGCGATCACGAACAGCGCGACGAGGAACATCCCGTACTTCGCCATCGACGCGGCCGGGAAGAACAGCAGGCAGCCGGTCGTGTAGAGCAGCAGGCCGACGAGGATCGTCGTCTTGTAGCTGAACTTCTTCACGACGGTCGCGGCCGGAATCGCGAGGAAGAAATAGCCGAGATAGAACGCGGACTGCACGAACGCCGATTCGAAATCGGACAGGAAGAACGATTTCTTGAACTGCGCGATCAGTACGTCGTTCAGGTTCGCCGCGGTGCCCCACAGCGCGAACAGGCAGCACAGCAGCGTGAACGCGAAGAGGGGCGTGCGATTCAGGTAATAGCCGTCGGGGGCGTGTTCGATCCGGGTTCTGCTCATGGGTGTCTCCTTCCCAATGTCTCGTCGATGAAGGCGCCGGTCAGAAGCCGGCGTCGCGGAGGAAGCGTTCGAACGTCGCGGCGTCGGCGTACGACTTCTGCGTGCCGAGGCCCGTGACCGAATGCGCGGCGTACGCGGACGCGTAGCGCATCGCATCGACCGCGTCGCGCGACGCCGCATAGCAGCGCGCGAAGCAGCCGATATACGCGTCGCCGGCGCCCGTCGTGTCGCGCGCGTCGACCGGGACGCCCGGCACGTGATGCACGCCGTCGCGCGACACCAGTAGCGAACCGTTGCTGCCGAGCGTGACGAGCACGTGCTTGAGCCCGCGTGCGACCAGCGCTTCGGCGGCGCGGGCGGCGCTCTCGCGCGAATCGACCGGCATACCCGACACGATCGCGAGCTCGGTTTCGTTCGGCACGAAGAACTCGACGGAACGGATGCGTTCGAAATCGAGGTCGGCGACCGCCGGCGCGGGATTCAGCAGCACCGGAATGCCGTGCCGCGCGCCGAATTCGATCGCGTGATAGACGGTGTCGAGCTCGATCTCGAGCTGCAGCACGATCAGCGCGCATTCGGCGAGCATCGGCGTGGCCGCGTCGATGTCGGCCGGCTGCAGGTGGCGGTTCGCGCCCTTGACGATCAGGATGCTGTTGCTCGAATCGGGCTCGACGAAGATCGGCGCGACGCCGCTCGGCACGCCGGCGACCTTGCGCACGTGCGTGGTGTCGATGCCTTCGCGTTCGAAGTTGCGGATCGTGTTGTCGGCGAACACGTCGTCGCCCACCTTCGTGACCATCACGACGCGCGCGCCGAGGCGCGCGGCCGCGACGGCCTGGTTCGCGCCCTTGCCGCCGCAGCCGAGCTCGAAGTTCGGGGCCTCCAGCGTTTCGCCCCGGACGGGCATGCGCGCGACATAGGTCACGAGATCGACCATGTTGCTGCCGATGACGGCGATTGTCTCCATCTGCGTCTCTTCCTTGGTATGGGGGCGCCGCGCGCACGTGGTCGGCGGCGGGTCGCGACAGGTGATAATAAAATCACATTGAATGTGAAAATGCAATCCTGTTGTGTTAGAAGGGTCACTTTCTGGTGGATGGTCTGAGGATGGGGAAGCGGCTAAGCCGGGTTTCGCGCCTCTCCGTGAACTGCCTGCGGCCGGCGCCTTCACCGTCGATCCAGTTTGGCTATTGCTTCATGCGAATTTCGGATTGTTCCGCTATTGCTCCCACTCGATTTCCGCGACCGCGGCACACGTCGGCGAAACTGAGCCTTCCGCGCATTCCCGATTGCTCCGCGAACAAAAAAATGATCGATTCGATCATATAAGGGTTTTCATTGACTGATATCGTCATGAAACAGGCTAAAATGCACACATCGAGCAGTTGTTTTGATTGAAGCGATCATGTGTGCGGAGAACACCCCGGACACCGCGTTTCCTCATACGAGCTGCCCTGGCTGGCGTACGTGGCGGCGTGGTCGCGACCGCAAACGCGCCCTCCGCGCCGCTATCGACACAAGACAACCCTACAGACGGCGATCCCGTTCGCCGTCCCTTCCGCGACGGAGCCTGCATGTCAATTGCGTTCAAGGGAATCGTTCCCGCGCTGATCACGCCGATGACGGCGAACGAGAACGTCGATGAAGACGGCCTGCGCGCGCTGGTCGAGCGGCTCGTCGAGGCCGGCGTGCACGGGCTGTTCGTGCTCGGCACCAACGGTGAATTCATCGCGCTGAATGAAGAAGAGAAGCTGCGCATCGCGCGGATCGCGGTCAGTCAGGCACGTTCGCGCGTGCCGGTCATCGCGGGAACCGGTGCGTATGCGACGCGCGATGTGATCGACCTGAACCGGAAGATGGCCGATGCCGGCGTCGATGCCGTGTCCGTGATCACGCCGTATTTCAACGGCGCCACGCAGCCGGAACTCTACGCGCACTACAAGCAGATCGCCGACGCGACGCCGCTGCCGGTCATGCTTTACACGATTCCCGCGAAAGCGGGCGTCACGCTGACCGTCGATACGGTGCGCCGCCTCGCGGAGATTCCCAACATCCGCGGCATCAAGGATAGCGGCGGCGACTTCGACCGGTTGCTGCAACTGATCGACCTGCGGCGCGACGATTTTGCTGTCTTCACCGGCACCGACTCGATGATCCTCTGGACGCTGATCGCCGGTGGCGACGGCGCGGTCGCCGCGACGACCAACGCCGTCCCGCATGTCGTGATGTCGATCTGGAACAAGTTCCACGCCGGCGATATCGCCGGCGCACGCACCGCGCAGGAGTCGCTGCGCGCGCTGCGCGACGCATTCGCACTCGGCACGATGCCCGTCGTGCTGAAAACCGCCGCGCAGATGCTCGGGATGCCGGCCGGCCCCGCGCGCTCGCCCGCGCAGCCGCTCGATGCCCAGGCCCGCGAGCGCCTCGCGCAAGCGCTCTCCGTCTACCGCGACGCCGCGCGCGGCCACTGAAACAGGTCTCAGCATGACGACTTACCATTTCCAGACAGTCAGGCACGTCGTCCACGGTGCAGGCAGCCTCGCCACGCTTCCCGACAAGCTCGCGCTGCTCGATACGCCGGTCAAGCGCATCGCGCTGATCACGCAACCGTCGATGGAAGCGCTCGGCATCGTCGATCGCGTGATCGAATCGCTCGACGCGAAGGACGTCGACGTGCGCATCATTCGCGGCGTCGAGCCGGAGCCGACCATCGGCAACGTCGAGACGGTGTTCAACGAGCAGATCGCGCCGTTTGCGCCGCAGGCGATCCTTTCAATCGGCGGCGGCAGCGTGCTCGACGCGGCGAAACTGTTCGCGGTCCGGCTCACCAACGACGAGCCGCTGCGGAACTGGCTCGGCATCGACCTGATCAAGCACCCCGGCGTGCCGATGATCCTGGTGCCGACGACGGCCGGCACCGGCTCCGAGGTCACGCCGAACGCAATCGTGACGCTGCCGGACGAATCGTTGAAGGTCGGTATCGTCAGCCGTCACCTGCTGCCGCAGATCGTCATTCTGGACCCCGAACTGACGATCGGCCTGCCGAAGCCGATCACCGCCGCGACCGGCATGGATGCGTTCGTGCACGCACTCGAATCGTACATTTCGACGAAGGCGAACCCGATCAGCGACATGTACGCGATGGAGTCGATGCGCCTGATCGGCGCGAACATCGTCGACGCGTATGAAAACGGCCAGTCACTGAAGGCGCGCGAGGCGATGATGCTCGGGTCGATGTATGGCGGTCTCGCGCTCACCGCCGCCGGTACCGCTGCGGTACATGCGCTCGCGTACCCGCTCGGCGGAATGTTCAACGTCACGCACGGCGTCGCGAACGCGATGCTGCTGCCGCATGTGATGGCGTTCAACCTCGATGCGATCGAAGACCGGCTGGCGAACGTGGCGCGCGCGCTCGATCTCGCGTCGAAAGCCGACACGGACGCCGACGCGGCCCGCAAGCTGATCGACAAGATGGAGGCGTGGACCGCCGCCGTCGACATTCCCCAGGATCTGCGCAAGTTCGGCGTGTCCGAAGCACATCTCGACGCGCTCGCGGTTGCCGCATCGAAGGTCAAGCGCCTGCTCGGCAACAACCCGAAGGCGCTCACGCTCGACGACATGAAGTCCATCTACCGGCGCCTGCTGCCGTGAACGCGCTCGCCCCGCACGCAGCACGGCTGCTGATCGTCGCCGACGACCTGTCGGGCGCGGCCGACTGCGCGGTTGCCGGGTTGCGTCACGGCCTGACGGCCATGGTCATGCTCGATGCCGCGTACGCGGCGGCGCCGCCGCATGGGGTCGACATCCTGTCGATCGACGTGGATTCGCGCCGCTTGCCGAAGGACGTGGCCGCGCGACGCACCGCCGATGCGGTCGCGTCGTTGTCGAGTGCCGGCACGCGCCTCTACAAGAAGGTGGACTCGACGCTGCGCGGCAACTTCGCGGCGGAAGTCGCCGCGCTGGTGTCGCGTGCCGGCATGGCGATCGTATGCCCGGCCTACCCGGCCTCGGGGCGCACGACCATCGACGGCCGCCAATGGGTGCGCGGCGTGCCCGTGGAAGCGAGCGAATACTGGCGCAACGAACACATCCCGGGCACGGCAGATCTCGTTGCATTGCTGTCCGCCGAAGACCTGCGTGTCGCCTACACGGCAATCGGCACGGTGCGCGGCAACGCAAACGCGCTCACCGCGCATCTGCGCGAGCTGCAATCCGACCGCGTGCAAGCCGTCGTCTGCGACGCGGAATCCGACGACGACCTGCAACGCATCGCGCGTGCATCCGCGGCGCTCGACGGCGTGTTCTGGGTCGGCTCGGCCGGCCTGGCCCACGGCGTCATCGAAGCGCTGGGGCCGCCGCATGGCGCGAGCGGCCCGACAGCCGGCGGCCCGCATTCGAAAGGCCCCGTGCTGACGGTCGTAGGCAGCATGTCGAGCATTTCGCATGCGCAGCTGGACTGCCTCAAGGCGAACGCGGGCACCCATCTCGTTGCGCTCGAAGTCAGCGTCTGCGCGCTGGACGACCCGCGAAGCGACGTCACGACCGTGGTAAGCGACGCGCTGCGTGGCGGCCGGCATGTCGTCGTCTCGTTGAGCCAGGCACGGCGCGGCGACGTCGACGACGGGCAGCTGTTCTCCACGCGCCTCGCCGCGCTGCTCGCGCCAGCCGTGCGCCACGCCGGCGCAATCATCGCGACCGGCGGCGAAACGGCACGCGCGCTGCTCACCGCGGCCGGCGCGAGCGCGCTGCGTGTCGTCGACGAAATCGAGGACGGCATGCCGCTGCTCGAATGCCGGCTGCACGGCAACGCACTGCCCGTCGTGACCAAGGCCGGCGGTTTCGGCCAGCCCGAATCGATTTATCACGCCTGGCGCCGGTTTGCGAACACAGGCGAGCCGGCCGACACGGCCCAACCCAATCAGTGAAGGGAATTGCCATGGACAACCGTCCCATCATCGGCATCACCATGGGCGACGCGGCCGGCGTCGGACCGGAAATCATCATGAAGAGCCTCGCGCATGCGTCCGTGTACGAGGAGTGCCGCCCCGTGGTCGTCGGCGACGCCGCGCGCCTGCGCGATGCAGGCCGCAGAGCCGGTGTCGATCTCGAGGTGAGCGCGATCGGCCGTCCGTCCGAAGGCGCGTTCCGCGTTGGCGTCGTCGATTGCATCGACCTCGCGCTGATTCCGGCCGACCTGCCTTATGGAAAGCTGTCGGCGATCGCGGGAGACGCCGCGTACCAATACATCGCGCGCACCGTCGAACTGACGTCGAAAGGCGAGCTCGACGCGATCTGCACCGCGCCGCTGAACAAGGAAGCGCTGCATGCCGGCGGCCACATCTTCCCCGGCCACACGGAAATGCTCGCGCATCTGACCGGCATCGACGAGGTGTCGATGATGCTGGTCGCACCCAATCTCCGGGTGATCCACGTGACGACGCACATCGGCCTGCTCGACGCGATCCGCAAGATCGAGCCGGGCCTCGTGCAACGCACGATCGAACGCGGGCACGACACGCTCGTGCGCGCCGGCATCGCGAATCCGCGCATCGGCGTCTGCGGGATCAACCCGCATGCCGGCGAGAACGGGCTGTTCGGCTACGGCGAAGAGGAAGAGAAGATCGTGCCGGCCGTCGAAGTCCTGCAGGCGCGCGGCTGGGACGTGGAAGGCCCGCTGCCGGCCGATACGCTGTTTTTCCGCGCGGGCCGCGGCGATTTCGACGTGGTCGTCGCGATGTATCACGACCAGGGACACGGGCCGGTGAAGGTGATGGGCCTCGAAGCCGGCGTCAACGTGACGGTCGGCCTGCCCGTGATCCGCACGTCCGTCGACCATGGCACCGCGTTCGACATCGCGGGCAAGGGCATCGCCGACGAACGCAGCCTGCTCGAAGCGTTCCGCCAGGCCGTGGATCTCGCGACGCGGCGCAACGAATCGTCGCCCGTGGCCAGCGCCGCGTAAGCGGCCCCGTACGCAACGACACGCAGCACCGTCGAGCGATACCGGCAGGCACAGGCCGGATCGCTCGACGCATCGAACGCACATCAACCGAAGGTAACGTGGAGACAAGCGATGGCCACCTTCAGTTATTGGGATACCGCCACCATCATCGGGATGGTGGTTGCCTACATCGTGGTGACGAGCGTGGTCAGCATCCGGCTGCGCAGCCGCAATTCCGAACAGTTCATGGTGGCCGGGCGTTCGATGCCGGCGCTGGTGGTCGCGATCCTGCTGATGTCGGAATTCATCGGCGCGAAATCGACCGTCGGCACGTCGCAAGAGGCGTTCTCGGCCGGCATCGCCGCGTCGTGGTCGGTGCTCGCGGCCGCCATCGGTTTCCTGCTCTTCGGCCTGTTCATGGCCCGGCGCCTGTACGCATCGGGTGAATTCACGATCTCCGGATTCATCGCGCAGCGATACGGGCACGGTGCGAAGCTCGCCGTTTCCGCGATCATGATCTATGCGCTGTTCGTCGTGAACGTCGGCAACTACGTGAGCGGCGCGGCGGCGATCTCGACGGTCATGCGCATCAACCTGCCGACGGCCGCCGTCATCACCGCGATCGTCAGCACGATCTATTTCGTGTGGGGCGGCCTCAAGAGCGTCGCATACCTGACGGTCGTGCACAGCGCCGTGAAGCTGCTCGGCATCGCCATTCTGGTCGGCGTCGCGTGGAAGCTGTCGGGCGGTATCGCGCCGATGGCACGGAGCCTGCCCGCGCACTACTTCACGTGGTCCGGTGTGCTGTCGGGCGGCACGATCGGCGCATGGATCATCGGCACGGCCGGGGCGATCTTCTCGACGCAGTTCATCATCCAGGCGATCTCGGCCACCCGCAGCCCCGAGGGGGCGCGTGCATCGTCGCTGATCGCCGCGTTCCTGTGCGTGCCGATCGCGCTCGCGCTCGGCTTCATCGGCGTGGCGGCCAAGTACCTGTATCCCGGCGTCAAGAGCCTGTACGCGCTGCCGGTGTTCCTGCAGCACATGAATCCGATCCTGGCCGGCATCGTCACGACGTCGCTCGTGGCATCGATCTTCGTCAGCGTATGCACCGTCGCACTGGCAATCGCGTCGCTGATCGTGAAGGACTTCTATGTGCCGCGTTTCAATCCGACGCCCGACGTCGAACTGAGAATGACGCGCTGGATCTCGCTGGTCGTCGGCTTCCTGCCGCTGATCTTCGTGCTGTTCGTCCCGCAGATCCTCGCGCTGTCGTTCTTCAGCCGCGCGCTGCGGCTGTCCGTGTCGGTCGTCGCGCTGATCGGCATCTATCTGCCGTTCTTCAGCGGCAAGCGCGGTGCCGTGTCGGCCCTCGTCGTCGCGACGCTCGCCACGACGTTCTGGTACCTGCTCGGCAACCCGTTCGGCATCGACAACATGTACGTCGCACTCGTTACGCCGGCCATCGTGCTGGTGATCGGCAAGCTGCTGTTTCATGGCGATGGCGCGAACCTTCGCGACAAGCCGCTCACGCATCGCGAATCGCACTGATGTCGCCCACCCCAGAGAGATTTCATGAGCACGAACCTCGTTGAAGCGGCGAGCGCCGCGTCGGATCATTGCGTTCGCACGGCCTATGCCGACGCGGAACGGCAAGAGGCGTTTCTGCCCGCCGCCTGCGTGCAGAACCACGCGGCCAACCTGCACTGCCTCGACAACGGCGACCTGCTGTGCGTGTGGTTCGGCGGCACCCAGGAAGGCATTCCCGACGTGTCGATCTACCTGTCGCGTCTTGCGGCCGGGACCGACGAATGGTCCGCGCCGCGCAAGCTGTCGGACGACCCGACCCGCTCCGAACAGAACCCGGTGCTGTTCACCGCGCCCGACGGCCGGCTGTGGCTGATCTACACCGCGCAGTTGTCCGGGCATCAGAACACTGCGATCGTACGCCGCCGCGTGTCGACGGACGGCGGCCTCACGTGGGGTCCCGTCGACACGCTGTTCGACCGGCCGGGGACGTTCGTGCGCCAGCCGATCGTCGCGCTCGACGACGGCACGTGGATCTGCCCGATCTTCTTGTGCCGCACGGAGCCCGGCGAGCGCTGGGTCGGCAACGACGACGTCAGCGCGGTCATGGTGTCCGACGACCAGGGTCGGACGTGGACGCCGCACGAAGTGCCGGACAGCGTCGGGTGCGTGCATATGAACGTTCACGTGCTGCACGATGGGTCGCTGCTGGCCCTCTACCGCAGCCGCTGGGCGGACTTCGTCCACGCGAGCCGCTCGACGGACGGCCGCACGTGGAGCGCGCCCGAGCGCACCGACTTGCCGAACAACAACTCGTCGATCCAGTTCACGGTGCTGCAGAACGGTCATCTCGCGCTCGTGTTCAACGAAAGCGACGCGTCGCACGGCAAGGAGCGCCGTGCTTCGCTGTACGACGACATCGACGACTCGGAGGACAGCGGCGAGCTGCGCGACCAGCAGGCGTCCGTGCGCGGCACCGCGTTCTGGGGCGCGCCGCGCGCGCCGATGTCGCTCGCCATCTCGGAGGACGGCGGCCGGACGTGGCCGCGCCGCCGCAACCTCGAAATCGGCGACGGGTACTGCATGACGAACAACTCGGCCGACCAGCGCAACCGCGAATACTCGTATCCGTCGATCGTGCAGTCGCGGGACGGCGCGTTGCACATCGCGTTCACCTGGTTCCGCCAGAAGATCAAGTACGTGCGCGTCGACGAAACATGGGTTCGCGGCCGATGACGCTCCCCGCGGCAACTGGGCGGTCACTGCGGCAATTCGATAAACTTGTCGGTCCAGAGGCGCGCCATGGTGCGCCGAATCGATCAGACCAGGAATTCACGCACATGAAAGTGACCAGGCGCCGGGAGGCGATGCTGCAGGCCGTGCTCGGGGGCATGACGGACGTCGCGACGCTGTGCGAGCACTTCGGGATGTCCGAGGCGACGGTGCGTCGCGACCTGCGTGCGCTGGCGAGCGACCGCCGCATTCTGCGCACGTACGGCGGTGCCGCCGCGGTCGGCGGCCACGAGCCCGAGCCGTCGCTCGAGGAGCGGCGCATCAGCTCGCAGGAACAGAAGGAAGCGATCGCGCACGCGGCGAGTTCGTTCGTCGAGGACGGCGACACCGTGTTTCTCGACGGCGGCACCACGACGGCAGCGCTCGCGCGTCTTCTCGCGGGCCGGACGGACGTTCACGTGGTCACCAACAACCTGCTGATCGTGAGCCCGCTCGTGTCATCGGGCGTGCACGTGACGGTGATCGGCGGCGACGTGCGGTCGTCCAGCATGAGCACGCTCGGGCCGCTCGCGCAAATCGCGCTGAGCCGGCTGAGCGTCGACAAGGCATTCCTCGGCGCCGATGGCGTGGTGGCCGAGCTGGGATTGTGCGAGGCGAGCAGCGAGCAGTCGTATCTGAAGGAATGCGTGATGCGGCAGGCAGCCGAGGTGTTCGTGCTGGTGACCGCGGACAAGCTCGGGCGCGCGAGCCAACAGCACTGGACGCCGCTCGAACGCGACTGGACGCTCGTGACGGATGACGGCGCGCTGCACGAGCAGCTCGAACCGTTTCGTGCGCAGGCGAGGGTCACCGTTCAGGCGGTCAGCACGAAAGCAACGGCCGCATCCGGCGGGCCGCTGCAAGTTCAAACGTAACGGGAGACATCGTGGCGCAACGGGAGCAGCCGGGTCTGGATTCACGTCATGCCGTCGTCACCGGTGCGTCGTCGGGAATCGGCCGCGCGATCGTCGAGCGCCTGCTCGCCAACGGCTGGCGCGTCACCGGACTGTGCCGGTCGCACGTCGAAACGGCGCACGATTCGTTGAAGATCGTGCCGGTCGACGTCACCGACTTTGCGGCGCTCGCGCCCGTATGCGACGCCCTGGGCGTGGTCGACGCGCTCGTGCATGCGGCCGGCTTCATGCGCACCGCGCCGCTCGGCCAACTGTCGCACGACGACGGCGCGGCAATGTGGCGCCTGCATGTCGAATCCGCGACCTTTCTCGCCGATCGGCTGGTGCCGCGGATGTCTGCCGGCGGCCGCATCGTGCTGCTGGGCAGCCGCACCGCGAACGGCGCGGCCACGCGCAGCCAGTATGCGGCGACCAAATCCGCGCTGGTCGGGCTCGCACGATCGTGGGCCGCCGAACTCGCGCCGCACGGCATCACGGTCAATGTCGTCGCGCCCGGTGCGACGGACACGCCGTTCCTGCGCGATCCGGCGCGCGCGGCCACGCCGCCCAGGCTGCCGCTGATCGGGCGATTCATCACGCCCGATGAAGTCGCCGCGCTGACCGCTTTTCTGCTGAGCGCGAATGCGGGTGCGATCACCGGGCAGCAGATCGTCATGTGCGGCGGGGCGTCGCTTTAGCGCGGCGTGCAAGGTGCGGACTTTGAGTCGCCGTGTCGCGCATAGAGTCGACGATTCAAATATGAAGATAAATCGCGATATTCGAGGCTGTGAAATGTGACGCAGCCTGACGCAAGTGCGCGTCGAATCCTTCTCGACCAGACGCATACTTTCGCGCGTCGCGACGCATACGGTGTCGCCGATCGACCGGACTTTGCCTCTCGAATCGAAAATAACCATCCACTCCGGGTAAACGCTCTCCCACAGCCCGTTGACAGCACAATTTGAAGCGTCGAGCATTTGACTTATACGTATAAGTCAATGTTCAGCCTCATGGTCGGCTCAGGGCGACTGTCGGAGGCTGGATTCCGATCATGCCTTGAGCAACGAAGTGGAAGGATGTCTGGAATGGATACTCATATTTCGCGCGGATCTGGAAGTCAGGCCGCTATTTCGTCAGCAGGGTTCGCCGGTGCGAATGCGTCTGAACAAACTGCCGGAATAAGCGAATCGTCCTTGAAATTGAGCCGCGAATTGAGTGTGCTCGATTTGATCGTGTACGGCATGGTTTACATGCTTCCAATTGCGCCGTTCGCACTTTACGGAATCATTTCCAATGTGAGCGGCGGTATGGTGCCGCTGGTATACATCGTGAGTGTCGTTGCGATGATGTTTACGGCCCGGAGTTACCAGATACTCAGCAAGGAATTTCCGGCAGCCGGGTCGGCCTATACCTATGCTCAAAACGGCATCGGCGATCTGGCTGGTTTTCTGGCCGGATGGCTGGTGTTTCTCGACTACATCATCGCGCCGGGACTGCTCGCGGTCGTCAGCGCGGTTGCGATGAACAGCCTGGTGCCCGAGATTCCCCGTTCCGTCTGGGTGATCGGATTCGTCGGCCTCGGAACGATCCTGAATCTGGTCGGTATCTCGGTGACCGCGAAAGTGAACCAGGCGTTCCTCGTGATCATGCTGGTCATTCTGGCCGCGTTCGTCGGAGTCGGTCTCTTTGCGCTTTACAGCGGCATGGGGCACGGCCGGCTCACGTTCGGTTCGCTCTTCAATGTCCATACTTTCACATGGGCGGGGCTCGGCACCGGTATCCTCATCGGTTCGACGAACTTTCTCGGCTTCGACGCGATCACGACGCTCGGAGAAGAAGTCAGGAGCGAGAAGCGTCATCTGGCCAGCTTTGCCGGCATGGCATCGCTGGTCATCATCGCGATCCTGTTCGTGCTGCAGACCTGGATTGCCGCCGACCTCGCGCCTGGCGCAAAGGTACTGTCGCCGGATAGCGCCTTTTACGACATATCCGGTTATGCGGGCGGCCACTGGCTGTTCGCGATGACGTCCATCAGCACTGCACTGGCATTCGGCGTGCCGTGCACGATCGTCTGCCAGATGGCAATCGCCCGCATCATCTTCGCGATGGGGCGCGACCGGCAGCTTCCCAAGGTGTTTTCCCGTCTGTCGCGCAGATCGAAGCAACCGTATGTGGCGAATATTTTCGTTGCATCCATCTCGCTGATCATCGCATTGGTCTTTCAGGATCGGCTCGACGACCTGGCCTTGTTCCAGAACTTCGGCGCGTTCTCTGCATTCATCCTGGTCAACCTTTCCGTCATCGGTTACTTCAGGATCAGGAAGCAGTCGAAGGACACATGGAATCACGTGGTTCTGCCGGCGATCGGATTTCTCGTCATCGTTGCACTCATGGTCGCGATGAGGGCCGCAACGTTGAAGATGGGCATCATCTGGCTCGTGATCGGGCTCGTCTATTACTTTGTGATGCGTCATGTGTTTGGACGCAGTGCAGCACTGAAGATCTGAGAACGACATCGATGATTCCGTCGCTCACGAGGAATTTTCGCTTGCAGGCTTGATGCGCGATGACTCGACGCCGGCCCTTCGCGATGAAGGGCTCGTCGGGTCATTTTTCGTTGTGGGTGCGTGACAGGGCACGTCTATTTCATGAGTACTTTCGCAGTCGATGGTCAGTCCCGCAGTGGCGTCTGGGCGCGCCTTTCGACCCGGGCGGGCTTTTATTCGTTCGGTTTCATCCTGTCCGCGTGGGCGCCGCTCGCGCCTCTTGCAAAATCCCGAATTGGCCTGAGCGATGGCGACTTCGGGCTTGCGCTGCTGTGGTTCGGCGTCGGCAGCCTGGTTGCGATGCCGATCGGTAGCGCAGCGGTTGCGCGCGTGGGATGTCGACGGATCATCCTGCTGGCCGGCCCGATCACGTGCGCATGCCTGTTTGGACTTGCGTCGACCGACCGCGCCGACATCCTGTCCGTGTGCCTCTTCCTGTTCGGTTTCGGTATCGGCGCCACGGAGTCGGCGATGAACCTGCAGGCTGCCGTGGTGCAGCGTATGCACGACGAGCCGCTCATGTCGGGATTTCATGCATGGTGCAGTATCGGGACCATTGCGGGTTCTGCCGGCGTCAGCACGTTGTTGTCCGTTCAGATCTCACCGGTCGGGGCGATCGCGTGCATCTTTGCGGTCATGGTTGCCCTTTGGTGTGTCGTCGGCCGGCATTTCATCGCGCGAACGGGTACCGCGCAAACGCACCGATTCGCACGCCCCACGTTGTATATCGTCTGGATCGGCATGCTCTGCTTTGTCGTTTTTCTGGCGGAAGGGGCCGTACTCGACTGGAGCGGTGTGTTCCTGGTGACCGAAAAGGCGTTCCCGCAGTCCAGTGCGGGCTACGGCTACGCCGCCTTCGCGCTGGCGATGACGATCGCGCGCTTGACAGGCGACCGCCTGGCCCGTGTGTCGGGTGCGCGATCGATTCTCGTCGCCGGTTCGGTCGGGACTGCGGCCGCCCTCGTCGCGCTGGTTTTCGCACGGCACTGGATGATCCTGATCGCGCTGTTCGCAGCGGTCGGTTTCGGCCTGGCCAACATCGTCCCGCTGTTCTTTTTGCACGTCTCGCGGCAACGCCGGATGCGGGTCGAGCTGGCAATGCCGGTCGTCGCGACGCTGGGCTATGCCGGCATGCTTGCCGGGCCGGCCGTTCTGGGCGCGATAGGGGAGCTGGCGGGGCTTTCGGCTTCGCTTCTGACGATCGCCGCGATGCTTTTGCCGATAGCGTTGTCGGCGCACACCATCGTATCCCGCGACGTCGGCTAGGGCCTGTTCACGCTAATAACGGGCTTGCGCTGGTCCCCAGAAGGGCCGAGCGCGAGGATTGCGACGAAGCGAATACTCGACGTATTCGCGAGGAGCATGACGCGGCGATCGGCCCTTCTGGGGACCAGCCCGACGAATGCATTTTTCCAAACAGGGGAACGTGCCTTTGCGCCCGCATGGCGGCGTCGTTCGTCGTTGCAATAGCTACGGCTATTGCGCCTCCTCACTCCTTGCCCTGCGGGCGCAAAGGCACGTTCGCAAGCCCGTTATTAGCGTGAACAGGCCCT
Source organism: Burkholderia sp. E168m15 (assembly GCF_016586105.1). Lineage (NCBI taxonomy): Bacteria > Pseudomonadati > Pseudomonadota > Betaproteobacteria > Burkholderiales > Burkholderiaceae > Burkholderia > Burkholderia sp. E168m15. The sequence continues at coordinate 37,224 of NZ_BCPO01000223.1, read as the reverse complement.
AGGCGGGCGGCCTGCCTAGCCGGCACGATTGCCGGTGTTCAAGCGGCGGTGCCCCGGCGGACACCGCCAGGCCCTAACCCTCGCCGCCCCACAGCACGGTCGATTGATCGCCGGTCATGTAGTCGCGGATTTCCGCGGGCAGCGACCTGTCCGTCGGCAGCAGTACCGTCGCGTTGCGCAGGTGCTTCCTTTGCATGTGTCCGCGGTCGGTGAAATTCAACGCGATGCGCGTCGAGAAGGGCTGGCGAAACGACGACGACGCCACGCCGGTGACCACGCCGTACAGGAAGCGGATCGGGCGACGGTGCTGAGGCGTCAGGACCGAGAACGTCATTTCGTTCTTCTGCCGCCCTTCGAAATCGATCATGAAGATCCGGTCGCCCATCAGGAAACAGAAGCCGTGGTACTTGAACGAGTAGCCGACTTTGCCGTCCTGATCCAGTAACGGGAAACGTTCCACGGTAACGTACTGCACCACCGAATCGCGCTCGTAGAGGCACGTCACGGAGCGCAGGATGCGCCCCTTGTAGATCGACGAGTTGTGGTACCGGTAGTACACCCCGAGAAAATCCTGCAGCGCGGCGCTCGACGACTTGATCAGCGGCAGAAATCGCAGAAAGCTCGGTGCGGATTTCAAATCGAACGGCAGTTCGTATTCGAGTCCTTCGTAAAAACTGCGGAATTCCGGCGGCGCCCGGAACAGGTCGGCCGGCTCCATCAGAAAAAACTTGGCGATCTTCAGCAGCACCTTCTGCGACGGAACGTGGTGGCCCGCCAGATATTTGTTGAACTGCTGGCGATTGATGTTCAGCTTCCGGCAAAAATCCGCGATGGAGTCGAAGGACGCCACGAGCAGCGACAGATTGCTGGCGAGGTTTGAAAGGTCGTGCTGACGATCCATGTCGTTTCTGAAGAAATGATCGAAGGGACCTGCGATGAACGGCGAACCGGCGTGCAACGGTCGGTCGCGGGCCGCGATGCGTCGATTCCCGTGCGGGATTTTCCGTATGGAAACCGAAGGAAATCGACGCATTGAGCGCATCGTGCGGTATCCGAAGCGTGGGCCGCCGCACTGCCTCCGCGCGTGATCGAGTGTACTGCGTTTCGTGCGTCACTGTGCGTCTCTTTTGAGCGCTCCGCGAAATTGAGCACGTGTTTTTAGCGGCAAATACTCCAGCCACCGATCGCATGATCCCGACACGGTCGTGCACGGAACGAGCGGCACCATCCGGGCATGACGCGCCGCGGGGATGCCGCAAGCATCGCGTGACCGTATCAGGAGAGGGGAGCGCATGAAAGCAGAAACCACACGGAGATTCGAGATGTCTTTTTCCCCAGGAGGCGGCATCCATGCCGGAGCGCCCGGGCAGCGGCGACGCTGGCTGCGCGCGAGCCCCGCGGCCCTTACGCTGGCGCCGAGTGTCGTCGTACTTTTGATTGCCGTCTATGTGTTCATCGGCTGGTCGATCGTCATCTCGTTCACCAGTTCGAAGTTCGCGCCGAACTACGACTTCGTCGGTCTTGCGCAGTATGCAAGGCTATGGGATTCGGATCGATGGAATGTCGCGGTAACGAACCTCGGTTTGTTCTCGATCGCGTTCATGCTGATCTCGCTCGTGCTCGGCCTGTTGCTCGCGATTTTTCTCGACCAGAAGGTGCGGGGCGAGGGGGCGTTCAGGATGATCTATCTGTATCCGATGGCCGTGTCGTTGATCGTGACCGGCACCGCGTGGAAGTGGATCCTGAATCCCGGCCTCGGGCTGGAAAAGCTGCTGCAGGATCTCGGCATCACCGGCATCCATGTCAACTGGCTGATCGACCCGCAGATGGCGGTCTATACGCTTGTCGTCGCCGCCGTCTGGCAAACCGCGGGCTTCGTGATGGCGATCTTCCTGGCGGGCCTGCGCGGGATCGACGGCGAAATCATCAAGGCGGCGCGCATGGAAGGCGCCGGCACGCTGCGCATCTACCTGACCATCATCATCCCGATGCTGCGCGCGTCCGTGTTCAGCGTGGTCGTGATCCTGATCTACCAGGCGGTGCGGTCGTTCGACCTTGTCGTGGCGTTGACGAACGGCGGCCCGGGTTTCTCGAGCGACCTGCCGACGACGTTCATGTACAACCTGACGTTCAGCCGCGGTCAGCTCGCGCAGGGCGCCGCCAGCTCCGTCATGATCCTGCTCGTCGTGGTCGCACTTACCGTCCCGTATCTCTACTCGGAGTTCAAGCGTGAACACAACGACAGTCTCTGACACGGCCCGGCACGTGCGTCGCGTGTCCCGCCCGTCGGGCACGACGCTGCGTGTGGTCGCGCGTGCGGTGCTCTATGCGATTCTCGTCGGCAGCGCGGCTTTCTTCGTGATGCCGCTCGTCGTGATGGTCTTCGCTTCGTTCAAGGACATGGAGGAGATCCGGTCGACGTCGATTCTGTCCTTTCCGCTCGCGCCCACGGTCCAGCCGTGGATCGATGCATGGCAAAACGCGTGCGTCGGAATCGACTGCGTGGGCCTGAACGGGTTCTACGTGCGGACCGTGCTGATCGTCGTGCCTGCCGTCGTGTTGTCCACGCTGCTTGGCGCATTGAATGGCTACGCGTTGACGAAATTCAATTTCAGAGGATCGAAGTTCGTCTATGGGGTGATCCTGTTCGGCACCTTTACGCCATATCAATCCGTGTTGATACCGCTTGCGAAGACGCTGGGCGTGCTCGGCCTGTCGGGCAGCCTTGCAGGCCTCGTGCTCGTGCATACGGTCTACGGCTTGCCGTTCACGACGATGTTCTTTCGCAACTACTTCATGACGGTGCCGCAGGATCTCGTGAAGGCGGCGCGGGTCGATGGAGCGGGTTTCTGGACGACGTTCGCGTACATCATCCTGCCGCTGTCGGTACCGATGATCGTCGTTACCGTGATCTGGCAGTTCACGTCGATCTGGAATGACTTCCTGTTCGGCGTGTCGTTCACGAGCGGTCAGAACACGCCCATCATGGTTGCGCTGAACAACATGGTGAGTGCGAGCGCGGGCGAACGTCCGTACAACGTCCATATGGCCGGTGCGTTGCTGGCCGCTCTTCCAACCCTCGTCATTTATTTCCTGGCGGGCAAGTATTTCGTGCGCGGCCTGATGGCCGGCGCGGTCAAGGGGTAATCATGGCTTCTCTGCATATTCGCGACGTCCGCAAGAACTACGGCAGCGTTGCGTGCCTCAAGGCAATCAACATCGATGCCGACGACGGTGAATTCCTCGTGCTGCTCGGCCCGTCCGGCTGCGGGAAGTCGACCTTGCTGAACGCGATCGCGGGGCTCGAACCGGTCAACGACGGCGAGATCGTCATCGACGGTTCGGTCGTCAACGACGTCGAATCCGCGAAGCGCGATATCGCGATGGTGTTTCAGTCGTATGCGCTTTACCCGACGATGACGGTGCGCAACAACCTGACATTCGGGATGCGCGTGCGGAGGGCATCGCGATCCGAGCAGGAGGAGGCGGTCAAGCGGGTCGCGGCGATCCTGCAGCTCGATCAGTTGCTCGATCGCAAGCCCAGCCAGCTGTCGGGTGGGCAGCGCCAGCGCGTGGCCATGGGGCGCGCGATGGTGCGGGAACCGAAGATCTTCCTGTTCGACGAGCCGTTGTCGAATCTCGACGCGAAACTGCGCACGGAAATGCGCGCGGAAATCAAGAAGCTGCACCAGCGTGTCGGCACGACCACGGTCTACGTGACGCACGACCAGATCGAAGCGATGACGCTGGCGACGAAGATCGTCGTCATGCGGGGCGGCGAGGTGCAGCAGATCGGCACGCCGGAGGATGTTTACGATCGTCCGGCGAACCTGTTCGTCGCGCGTTTCATCGGGTCGCCCGCGATGAACTGCCTGACGGGCGTGCTGCGTGGCCGTGACACCCACGCGGTTTTCATCGGCGGCGACGGCAGCGGGCACACCGTCGAGATCGCGCTGGGCGCGCTGAGCGACGCGCAACGCGGCTACCTCGACCGGGACGTCGTACTGGGCGTTCGCCCGGAATGGCTCGCGCCGGGCGTCGGGGCAACGAGCTTCCAGGCGACGGTCGACGTCGTGGAGCCGACGGGTGCCGACAACTTCGTGCTGCTGTCGGTCGCGGGCGAATCGATCATGGCCCGGTTCGCGCCCGGTGTCGGACGCGTCGGGGACGTGATGCAGCTCGTCGTCAATGCGGACAAGGCACTGATCTTCGATCCGGCGACCGAACAGCGCGTCGTCTGAAAGGACGGGTCGGTCGGGATCGTGGCGTGCCCGACCGGCCCGTATCAGGACGATGAACGTGGAGTGGAATGACGAACCTTCGATGGCGGGACCGATGTCGGGTATCGACGAACAATACTATCGGGACACGGTGATCGAGCTCTGCGACCTGGCTCGCACGCTGTGCGGCGCCGTGGCGCACGACACGCTCGCGATTACGCGAAAGGGCGACACGTCGCCCGTTACCGAACTCGACAAGCGTATCGAGCTGGCGCTACGCAGCCGCATTCAGGCGCGGCACCCGCTGGATTCCAGCGTCGGCGAGGAGTTCGGCGTGGTCGACGGCCTCGCACACGGCGTGTCGAACCGGAGATGGGTCATCGACCCGCTCGACGGGACGCGCGCGTTCGTGACGGGCAGTCCACTATGGGGCACGCTCGTCGGCGTGCTGTGCGACGGCGTGCCGTGGCTCGGCGCGATCGACATGCCCGCGCTCGGCCAACGAATGATCGCGAGCAGCACCGATGCCGCGACGCACGTCGAGTCGGCTGCCGGCACGGCGGTGCCCCTGTCGGCGGCGCGCATGTGCACGACGACGCCGGACAAGTTCACACCCGACCAGCACGCGGTATACGCCAGGCTCGTCGCGCGTGTCGCCGTGCATCGATACGGCGGCGATTGCTTCAATTACGCGGCGCTGGCCAGCGGGCGGTGCGACCTCGTCGTCGAATCGGGACTCGCCCCCCACGATTTCCTGCCGATCGTGCCGATCGTCGAAGCGGCCGGCGGCCGGATGACGGACTGGCGCGGACGACGATTGACCGAGCGCTCGGCCGGCGACGTCGTCGCGGCGTCGAGCGGCGCGCTTCATGCAAGCGTGATGGCATTGCTGGCCGGCTCGAATGCGTGAAGGGTTCGGCGTGTATCCCTGTAAAATGCGGCATTGCCAGCCCACAGGCGGATGCCTTCCCATCGATGAAGCGTGCCGTATCCATGAAGGACGTCGCATTGGCCGCCGGCGTCTCTCAGCCCGCGGTCTCCTATGCGTACAACAAGCCGTCGGAAATCTCCGAGGCACAGCGCGAGCATATTTTCGCCGTGGCGAAAAAGCTCGGCTATCCCGGGCCCAACGTCCGCGGGCGCAGCCTGCGCTCCGGGCGGGTCGGTGCCGTCGGCCTGATGATCATGGACGAGTTGCCTTACGCATTCGCCGATCCGGCGACCACCTGCCTGCTGCGCGGCATCGGTGAAATCAGCGAACTCGCGAACGTCGCGCTCGCGCTCTTCCCGCTACAGAAGGATCTGGCGAATCATGCCGGCGACGCCGCGAACGGCAGCCTCGCGGTACGCGGGTTCGTCGACGGCCTGATCGCGTACTCGCTGCCGGACCACTATCCGGTCATCGAGGTCGCGCGCCGGCAGGGCATCCCGGTCGTGATCGTGGACGCACCAATCATCGACAAGGTGCCGTTCGTCGGGATCGACGATCTGCAATCCGCCATCGTCCAGATGCGGCATCTGGTCGAGCTCGGTCACCGGCGGATCGGCATCGTGGCCGACCGGCTGCGTCCGGACGGCGTCAGGGGCATCGTCAGCAGGCAGCGCTTCCAGGAAGCCACGGAAAACGTCGTGCGCGCCCGCATCGAAGGCTATCTGCGCGCGGCCGAAGCGGTGGGGCTCGGCTTCGACGACCTGTTGATCGTCGAGGCCGGCGGCTTCGATCGTGCATCGGGCATCTGGGCGGCCGAACAGATGCTGCAGCATACGGGCCTCACGGCAGTGGCGGCGACGTCGGACGTGATGGCGCTCGCGCTCGTGCAGGCGGCGCGTGAACGCGGGGTGGCGGTGCCCGATCGGTTGTCCGTGGCGGGTTTCGACGATATACCGGAAGCAGCCGGTGCCGGGCTCACGACCATCCGCCAGCCGCTGATCGAGAAAGGCCGTCAGGCCGCGCAACTGCTCAGCGAACTGCTGAGTGGCCCCGCCGCCCGCAAGCCGCGCGTGCCCAGGGTGCTCCTGCCGACGGAGCTGGTGGTGCGATCGACGACGCAGGCGCCGGCCGCGGCAAGATGAGCGCGGCCGGCGGATCGCGGCGCAGGGGCAAGCGTCGCTTCAGCGACCGACGAACTGCCTGGCCACACGAAGCGCATTCGCGGCGATCGTGAGCGCCGGATTCACCGCCGCGGAGGACGGGAACCACGAACTGTCGACGATCCACGCGTTTTCCACGTCGTGAAGCCTGCAGTTCGTGTCGAGCACACTAGTGCCCGGGTCGTTGCCCATCACGGCCGTGCCGCATTGATGCGAGTTGGTTGCAATGCCCATGCGCTTGGTCAACACGAGCGGATACCCGGCCCGCCGCATCATCGCGACCGTCTTCTTCACGAGCGCCCGGTGTGCACGCAGGTTGTTGGCACGCCACCTGATGCGGATGCGGCCCGACTGCGGATCGACCGTGACGCGGTTCTCCGGATCGGGAAGGTCCTCGCTGGTCAGGTAGAGATCGACGCTGTGGTCGGTCATGTAGCGCGAAACGGCCTTCGGCAGCCACGGATACATGCCCGTCACCATCGGCTCGCGGATCTTGCCGAGCATCTGCACGTTACCGAGCGGAAACGCGTTCTGCGGGGAGCGCAAATACCAGTCGTTGACCGCGAGCGTTTTCTGGAACAGCACGTCGTTGGCGCGACGCGGATCGACCGCGAGCATGAACGTGCTGTTGTGAACCATATAGTTCCGGCCGAGCATCCCCGAGCGGTTGCCGATACCTTCCGGATGCGCGTGATCGGCCGATCGCAGCAGAAGGGCCGCCGAGTTCACCGCGCCGCACGCGAGGACGAACCGCTTGGCGCGGATGCGAACGGGTTGCCCGTCGCGAACGCCGAGCGCCTCCTCGATGCGCGTGCCGTCGGCCGACATGACGAGACGATCGATTCGGGTGCGCACCATCAGCCGTGCGCCGCCGCTGCCGACGAGCGGCCTCAGCACGGACACTTCCGCATCGCCCTTCGCATCGACGAGGCAGGGATAACCGTCGCAGGTCGAGCAGAGCACGCACGGCCGTTCGCCTCCGTAGTTGACGGCCGCCGGCATCACGAACGGACGAAGGCCTTGCGCACACATCGCCGCGGCGAGCGGCCGCAACGCGGGGTCGTGTTCCAGCGCGGGAAACGGATAGTCGCCGGAGCGCCACGGATCGGTCGGGTCCTGGCCTCCCGCGCCATGGACGTTGTAAAGCCGCTCCGCGGCCGCGTAGTACGGCTCCATGTCGGCATAAGTGATCGGCCACTCGGGCGAAATTCCCTCGGCGTGTTGAATCGCGCCGAAATCGGCTTCCCTGAACCGTGGAAGCATCGCGCCGAAGACCTTCGTGTTGCCGCCGACGTAGTAGAACACGCCGGGTGAAAACGGTTTGCCGGCGTCGTCGTCCCACGACTCCGCGTTGCGGTAGCGTCCGTCGCGAAATACGGCTTCGGCCTGCCAGTTCTGGATTTCACGAGGCAGGAAATCGCCGCGCTCGACGATGAGCACGTCGAGGCCGTGACCTGCGATGCCTTGCGCGAAACTCGAGCCGCCCATGCCGGACCCCACGATGACCACGTCGCAGGTAATGATTCCATCGCTGCCGGGCACGACCGTCGGGATTTCGCGCCGGAGCACCGGCGCGAAACTGGACAGACCGGACGCCGGACGATGAACATGCGTTGCATCGCTCATGCGCTGACTACCTTACAGATGTTGCTCTGAGTTGCGGAATTGCGCGTACTCTTCCTGGCGCTCGTCGTCGATATAGGCCGGAATCGGGAAATCCCACCAGCCCGGCACCCACGGGCCGGCCGCGTCGCGATCCGTCGGAATCTCGATCAGGCACGGCGCGTTGCTGTCGAGCGCCTGCTGGAGGATCGGCTCGAGTTCGTCATTGCTGTTGACGCGCCACGACTTGAGACCGAATGCCTTGCCGACCGCCTCGAAGTCGGGCGAGTACGGGCGTCCGTCCGGATAGTTGAACTCGGTACCGATATGACGGCTCGTCTGCTTGCGCTGGCCGCCGCGAATCGACATATACCCGGCGTTGTTCTGCACGATGAAGATCACCGGCAGGTTGTTGGTGACGCAAATCGCGATTTCCTGCGACGTCATCAGGAAGTCGCCGTCACCGAGAATGCATACCACCGGGCTGTCCGGCTTCGCGAGCTTCGCACCGATGGCGGCGGGCACCGCCCAGCCCATCGACGAAAAGCCGCCGGAGGTCAGGTGGGTACGCGGCGTGTAGACCGGGAAGGTCTGTTTGACCGCGCCCTGGGTATTGCCCGAGCCGACCACCACGATGGTGTCGCGCGGGAAGATCTTGCGCAGCGCGCCCAGCGGTCGTTGCGACGTGAACGGGAAGCGGTCGGAATCGCGGCGCGTGGCCAGCTTGGCTTCCCATTCCGCCTTGTGCGCGGCGACCTCGGCCAGATATTCGCCGCGGTCGGCCGCATCGCCTTCGAGCGCTTCGACGATATGGGCGAGCGCGTACTTCGCGTCGGCCACGATGCCGACGGCGACCGGATAGTTCTTGCCGATCTCGTGCGGATCGATGTCGATGTGGATCAGCTTGCCGGGCGGAATCGAGAACGTGACGCCTTTCGCGTAGCTCGACGACGACCAGTCGGTGAAACGGCAGCCGACGGCGATGATCACGTCCGCGCTCGATGCGACCTTGTTGCCGCACATCGTGCCGGTTTGGCCGACGCTGCCCGCGAACAGCGCATGGTCTTCGGGGAAGCCGCTCTTGCCGTTCCAGGTAGTGACGACCGGAATCTGCCACTTCTCGGCGAGCGCAAGCACTTCCGCGGCCGCTTCGCCGGTGATGACGCCGCCGCCGATGACCATCACCGGGCGCCTGGCCTGCCGAAGCACGTCGGCCGCTTTTTCGACGGCGACGGGGTCCGGATACACCTTGCCGAGCGGCACGCGTTCCTCGAGCTGGTGCAGCGTGACTTCCGCGGCCTCGGCCTGCGTGTCCATCGGAATCTCGACATGAACCGGGCCGGGGCGGCCGGTCAGCATCGAGCTGAATGCGCGATGCATGATGAACGGCAACTCCTCGACGCGCTGGGCCACCCAATGACGCTTGGACACGGCTTCGGCGATCTTCGGGAAATCGTTGTCGACGTAGCGTTCGAGTTCCTGAAGCAGGCCGTGACCGCGCATGTGCGTGGGCGGCCCGCCGGTGATGAGCATGACGCTCGTCGAATCGGTGAAGGCCGTTGCCATTCCGATGACCGTATTGCTCGCGCCGGCGCCGATCGACGTGACTGCCGCCATCGGCTTGCCCGACACACGGTAGTAGCCGTCGGCCAGATGCACCGCGCTTTGCTCGTGAAACACCTGGATGAAGCGAATCTCCGAGTCCTTCTCGAGGAACGCGTCCGTCAGCGTCCAGATGCCGTGACCGGGAATGCCGGCGACGTATTCGACACCGTAGTTCTTCAACGTCTGGGCGACGATTTGACTTCCGGTAAGCTTTGCCATTTTTCTATCCTGACTAGGATTTGAGGACACCCGCGCGCGACGACGGTCGGCCCGCGCGGACTTTCTTTGACTGCGTCACGCAGCCGGTCGCGCGGCCCATTGCAGGCCTTGCATCGTGAGGCGGCGAACGTTGATGTCGGACAGGTTGCCGACGTCGTGGCCGATCGAGTGGTAGAACACGCGGCCGCGTCCCCACTGCCTGACCCATGCGACCGGGCTGCGATTGCCGGCCAGCCACGGGAACGGCTTGCCGTCGAAGGTGGTTTCGGCCAGCACGTGGTTGTTCGGATCGACCTGCATGTAGTACTGCTCCGAACGGACTTCGAAGTCCTCGACGCCGCGCGTGACCGGATGGTCGTGATCGATCACGTTGACCATGTACGGATGCGGATAGCCTTCGCCGGCAGGGTGCTCGATGAACGACCCGCCGAGCACCATGTGATAGCGAAGACTTGCGCGAAACGCCGCGGCGGCGCCATGCCATGCGGCGAGGCCGGTGCCGTTCTCGATGGCGTCCAGCAGATGCCTTTCCTGGGACGCGGTCAGCGTCTCGGTCGTGACGGCGTTGTTCCAGCCGATCACGATCAGATCGAAGGCGGACAGATCGCGATCGAGCGTGAAGATGTCGGTCGAACCTTCGACCTCCCAGCCCAGTTCGTCGAACAGTCCGCGCGTCCATGCGGCGACTTCATACGGGTAGTGCCCCGGCCAGCCGCCGTACAGATGGAGAACTCGCATGATGACTTCACTCCTTGTTCAATGGAACTTATACGTATAAGTTGGCGAAATGCTGCGCGCCCAAAATGGCGATGTCAAGCACTAGAAAACCCTCGGCCGGCGGGGGCCGGAAGACGGTATCCGGGCGCGCGGGCAGTCGGGCGGGCGCGGCGAAACGCCGGGAGGGACGCGCCTCGGCAGGTGCGTCAGCGCGGTGCGTCATGTCGCGTCAGCTTCGACGCGGATGCGAAATTGTGTCGGCAAATTCGGCCCGCGAAAATTTGCCCGTGTGATCGAACTCGTTCGGATCGTGCACCGTCGCAACGCGGGTTTCGCGCTGCATGGTCGGGAAACACTCTTGGAGATTTTTGTGATCCAGCATCTTAAGAAAAGCAAGCCGATGGAGGCGCAACTCGAGATCGCGAAGCAGGTGCGCGATACGGTCGAGCAGATCATCGCGGACGTCGCCGCCAACGGGGACGCTGCCGTGCGCGAATACTCGATGCGGTTCGACAAATGGAACCCGGCATCCTTTCGGCTGACGGACGCGGAAATCAGCGCGTGCGTCGCGACCCTGTCGGAGCGCGAACTGGACGACATCAAGTTCGCGCAGCAGCAGGTTCGCCGGTTTGCCCTGGCGCAGAAGGACGCATTGCGCGACGTCGAAGTCGAGACGCTGCCGGGCGTGGTGCTCGGTCACCGCAACATTCCGGTGAATTCCGTCGGCTGCTATATCCCGGGCGGCAAGTATCCGTTGCTGGCTTCCGCTCATATGAGCGTGCTCACGGCCAAGGTTGCCGGCGTCAAGCGTGTGGTGGCCGTGGCGCCGCCGTTCGACGGCAAGCCGCACCCGGCGATCGTCACGGCGATGCATCTCGCGGGCGCGGACGAGATCTACTGCGTCGGCGGCGTGCAGGCGATTGCCGCATTGGCGCTCGGTACGGATCAGTTCGAGCCGGTCGACATGATCGTCGGCCCGGGCAATGCCTACGTGGCCGAAGCGAAGCGCCAGCTGTTCGGCAAGATCGGGATCGACCTGATCGCGGGCCCGACGGAGACGCTCGTCATCGCCGACGATTCGTCGGACGTCGAGATCGTTGCGGCCGACCTGCTCGGCCAGGCCGAGCATGGCGTGAATTCGCCGGTCGTGTTCCTGACGAATTCCGCCAGGCTCGCGGACGGCCTGCCGGCAGAGATCGAGCGCCAGCTTGCGGTGTTGCCGACAGCGGCCGTCGCGTCGGTCGCGTGGCGCGACTATGGCGAGATCATCCTGTGCGACACCGTCGACGAAATGGTCGAAGAAGCCGATCGGATCGCGTCCGAGCACGTTCAGGTCATGACGCGCGATCCGCTCTATTTCCTCGAGCACATGACGAACTACGGTGCGCTGTTTCTCGGCGATCGTACCAACGTGTCGTACGGCGACAAGGTGATCGGCACGAACCATACGTTGCCGACGACGAAGGCCGCGCGCTATACCGGTGGGCTGTGGGTCGGCAAATTCATCAAGACCTGCACCTATCAGCGGGTGTTGACCGACGAAGCATCGGCCATGCTCGGTGAATACTGTTCGCGACTGTGTGCAATGGAAGGCTTTGCGGGGCACAAGGAACAGGCCGATATCCGCGTTCGCCGCTTCGGAAAGCGAGCGGACTGACATCGGGCCGAGAGATCGGGCAGCGATTCGGCACTCGAAAGAGTGCCGTTTTTTTTGCGTCGAGTCGAGCGGGTTTGCGCGGTTCCGCGGCGCGCGGAGGCCCTTTTCATGGCGTGGATGCGAGTGCGTCGTAGTGCGACACAAATTGTGTCTTTGCGAAATTGAGCGGCATTTATTGGACTTCAATACTGCGTCGCGGGTGAGGAGGCAGTGACCGGGTTTTCGTCCGACACAACGCGTGTCGGACGGCAGCCCGGCCGGAAACGCGGCGGTCGTCAAACGGCAGGAGGGGGTGACGATCAGCCGTCGCATGACGGCCTCCCTACCGTACACCCATCGCTCTGGATAGTTCTCCTGACGACGGGAAAGAAGCGGAGCGGTATGCGGGAGACGCATCAATACCGCTCTGATCGATGTGTACTTCGTGGACGGACAAGTGAAATGAAAAGAAAAGTCATCTCGGCGATCTCTCTGTCGATTACCGCCTACGCGGCCGGCGCGCATGCGCAAAGCTCGGTCACGCTTTACGGCATCGTCGATACCGGTATCGCATACATTCACAACAGCGGCGGACAAGCGTCGCAATGGAAGATGTCGGCCGGTAATCTGTCCGGAAACGAATGGGGGCTCAAGGGCACCGAAGATCTTGGCGGAGGCTTGTCAGCGAGCTTCCAGCTCGAGAACGGCTTCGATCTCGGCTCGGGTCAGTTGCAGAACGACGGCCGCATGTTCGGCCGGCAAGCGTTCGTCGGGCTGGGCAGCACGCGTTTCGGGACGGTCACGCTCGGTCGGCAATACGATCCGGTGACCGATCTGGTTCAGCCGATCACCGCCGATTCGTACAGCGGCCTGTTCGCGCCGCCGGGCGATATCGACAATTACGACGACAGCGCGCGTTTCAATAGTGCGGTCAAGTGGACGAGCCCGTCGTGGGGCGGTGTCACGGTCGAGACCATGTATGCGTTCGGCGGCGTGGCGGGATCGACGGGCTCCGGGCAAAGCTGGTCGGCCGCGGCGGCCTACAGCGGCGGCGCGCTCAGCGTGGCGGGCGGGTTCCTGCACGTGGACAACGGCAACGCCAGGACGTCGGCACGCGGCACGTCGAGCGCGGACAGTTTCTTCAACAGCGCCGTCAATGCTGCGTACGCCACTGCCCGCGGCATCGATATCGGGCGGATCGGCGCACAGTACGTCGTCGGGCCGGTCACGGCCGGCGCGGCGTACTCGTACACGCGCTATACGTCGGACGGCGCGTCGACGTTCGCGGGTTCGCAGCACTTCCAGAACGGCTCCGTGTTCGCGAGCTGGATGGCGACGCCGACGTTCCAGGTGATCGGCGGCTACAACTACACGCGTTCGGGCGGCCATTCGTCGGCGACCTATCAGCAGGTCAATCTCGGCGTCGACTATTTGCTGAGCAAACGGACCGACGTCTATGCGATGGCCGGCTATCAGCATGCGAGCGGCGACAATGGCCAGGGGAGCGCTCAAGCGGTGATCGGCTCTTACGACGTCAATTCGGGCGCGAATTCGCAGATCGTCGCAATCGTCGGCCTGCGCCACAAGTTCTGAGCTATTCGGGGAAATCCGGCAGACAGGCTGGTCCCGCTCCGGACGGAGCGGGACGACACCGGCGACGTCAGTTGTTCTTCGCCGCGGCTGCCAGCTTCTTGACGGCAGTGGCGGAAGTCATCGACGGGGTGTTCACGAATTGCGTGATCACATCGACGAACGATGCGCGAACGTCACGCTCCAATGCGGCATTCTCGATGAACGACGGCACGACCGCGCCGGATTGGGCGGCCGCGGCTCGGTCGGCGAAATTCAGCTTGGCGCAGTCGTCGAATTTCGATTGCGGCACGTCGAGCCGCGCGGGGATCGAACCTTTGCGCAGATTGAAGTTCTCCTGCACGTCGGCGCTCATGGCCAGATTGGCGAGCGTCGCCTGATTGGCGGCGGCAGCGGGATTCTTCTGTTTGAAGAACGTCATGGTGTCCACGACCCATACGAACGCGTGACCGCTTCCCGGCGTCGCCGCGCACACGAAGTCGATGCCCGGCTTCTTGCCTGCCCGGAGGAATTCGCCCTTGGCCCAGTCCGCATGGATCTGCATCGCCGCCTTGCCGTCGATGACCATTTGCGTCGCCACGTTCCAGTCGCGACCGGCGCGGTTCGGATCCGTGAAGCCGATGATCTTGCGCAATTGGTCGAACACCTTGAGCATGGTGGGTCCCTGGATCGTCGCGGGGTCGTGATCGATGATCGCCTTCTTGTAAAAGGCGGGGCCGCCGATGCCGATGACGAGATCGCTGAAGATCTCCGCTTCCTGCCAGTCCTCGCCGCCCAGCGCGACCGGGATGATGCCGTCCTTCTTCATGCGCTCGGCCAGCGCGTTGAATTCATCCCAGGTGGTCGGGGCTTTGCCGCCGTACTTCTGCAGGATCTTGGCGTTGATCCAGAACATGTTCTCGCGGTGCTCGTTGACCGGAACGCCGTACCAGTCGTTCTTGTATTTCACGTAGGGGATCAGCTCGGGCGCGATCAGCTTGTCCCAGTTGCCGGCCTTCGCGAGGCTGTCGAGATTCGTGAGCTCATTTTGTTCGGCATACGAAAAAAGCAGCTGCGGCTGGGCCTGCGCCGCTGCCGGCGCGCTCCCTGCCGCCAGCCGCGCCTGCAATGCCTGTTGTTGATTGGCGCCGTCGTTGCCGGCGATCGCGCTGTCTTTCCAGCCGATGCCCTTCTTCTGCAACGCGTCCTTGAGCGCCTGGAGCGCATAGGCTTCACTGCTGGAGGTCCATTGATGAACGACCTCGACCGTTTGCGCCTGCGCACCGGCCATGCCGACCATCGAAAAGCTCGCGACGGTCGATACGACCGCCCGAGCCGAAATACGCCGCAATCTTGTTTTTGCCTTCACAATCCAATCTCCTCAGATGACATCTGACCTACGCCGGTTCCCGCTCGTGCGTCGCTATGCACGAGCGCCCGGCGAGTATCGGAAGGCAAATTGACGTACGCAATTTCGCGATCGTCCGTTTCGAGACGCACGATGACGCTACCGGGCGGAGCAAGCGGGTATGTCGGGGTATCTCGCGGCAGTCGGTCGACGCAGGTCAAAACCGCGCGCACTCGAGGATGCGCGGACCGACGCCCGATCTGCTTCGCTGTGCGTCGCAAAAAGGCGAGTCGCGAACTTGTCGCGACATTTTTCTATGGAGACCATGCCGGCATGCACTTCGCCGAGCGTCTTGCAGGGGGAAACCGCCGGGTGCACCCACTGCATCGCGTGGATTCGGGCGGGCTCGGCGGCCGTCGTGGCGAAATTTGCACCTTATACAGGGGAGTCCTGCTGTGAACGATTACGATCGAGACGCTTACGCGGTTCTGTTGCCGGCATTCGCGGGCCTGACGCTCAGCGACGATGTGTGCCGATATCTCGACCGGGGCGGCGTGTCGGTACTGCTGGGCGAGACGCGTGACGAGTACGTCGGACGCGCGATGAGCGCGCAGCGCCGCGCGGACGAGACCGCCGCGCACTTCAGGGATGTCGTCGAATCGACCCGGAGGCGGGCAGGGTCGGGAGTGCTGGTGGCCGTCGATCAGGAACTCGGCGGGATACAACGACTGCATGCGCTCGTGCCCGCGCTGCCGTCGCTCGACGACGCCTTGCGCGCCGGCACCGAGACGATCGTTGAAAGATCCGCCGCGGTCGCCGCGGCGGCGCGCGAACTGGGCGTCAACCTGTTTCTGTCGCCGATCGCCGATGTCGTGGTGGGCGCGAATCCCTGGCTCGACGGGCGGCATCTCGGCGCCGATGCCGCCGATGTACTGCGCATTGCCCACGCGTTCGTGCAGGGCGTGCAATCGGCGGGCGTCGCGGCAACCGCCAAGCATTTCCCCGGGCATCCGGTCACGGCGCTCGATCCGGCGCTCGACGAGGCGGTCGTGGGCGGCGGGCTCGCCGAGCTCGCGCCGACGCTCGACGTGTTTCGGGCATTGATCGCCGGCGGCGTCAAGGCGGTCATGGCGGGGCCCGCGCTGGTGCCTGCCATCGATGTCGAGCATCCATCGAGCACGTCGCGCGATACGCTTTCGATGCTGCGTCACGAATTCTCGTTTCACGGGCTCATCATTTCCGACGATCTGGATGCGCCCGGCATCTTGCGCGGCAGAAGCATCGAGGCCACGGCCGTCGCCGCGCTGGATGCCGGTGCCGATCTGCTGCTCCTGTCGAGCGAAGCCGGGCTCGACCGCATTGCCGGCACGATCGTCGAAGCCGTCAGGAGCGGCGCGCTCGACGCGTCGCGGCTGGCGCAGGCGGCCAACCGCGTGCGCGCGCTCGCACGGGAACTGGATGGCGCGCAGGTCGCCGGCCGCAACGAGCGCGCGTGAGGCCAATCGATGAGCGAACTTTCGCGCCAAGCCCATGCCGTGTTGTTTCCGGTGCTCGTGACACTCGAACTCGACGATCACATCGGCCGGTTTCTCGATAACGGCGGAAAGAGCCTGCTGTTCGGCGAGACCGGCGAGGAATATGTGTCCGGCCAGATGAATGCGGAGCGCCGGCGTCGCGAAACGCTCGATGCGTGGCACGGCACGGTCGAACAGGCAACCGCGCGTGCGGGGCACATGCTGCTCGCGGCCGATGCGGACATCGCCGCCGTCCATCGGCTGCAATGGCTGACGCCGCCGTTGCCGGGCCGGGACGATGCGCAACGGATGCCGCCACGCGAGCTGGAGGATGTCTGCTTTGAAATGGCCAAGGGGGTCGCGCAAGCCGGGATCAATCTGGTGCTGTCACCGACCGCCGATGTCGTGACGGGGCGCAACCTGTGGCTGAACGGCCGGACGCTGGCCGACGATCCGGTTCAGGCGGCGGCGATGGTCCGGGCGTACGTGCGCGGCGTTCGTCGCGCCGGTCTGCAGACCACGCTCAAACATTTTCCCGGGCATCCCGACCTGGTGGGCCACCCGGCCACGAGCGATGCCACCGTGCCGCTTTCGCTCGCCGAATTGAGATCGCTTTGGGCGCCGTTCGAAGCGGGGATCGACGAGGGTGTCGACGCGGTAATGATGGGGCCGGCCCGTTTCCGCGCGGTTCAGCCGGCGGTGGCGGCTTCGCTGTCGCGCGAACTGATTTCGGCCCTGCGCGTGGAGCTGGGTTTTTCCGGCCTGGTGATGACCTGCGACCTCGATCACCGGGCGACTCAGGGCGATCGCGCACTCGGTGACGTGGCTGTTGCCGCGCTGGCGGCCGGCGCGGATTTGCTGCTGCTGTCGCCCAATGCGGTGCCGCGCATCGGTGAGGTAGCCGAAGCAATCGTACGCGCGGTAGCGGACGGTCGACTGGACGCGAGCCGTCTGCAGGCAGCCTGCGACAGCGTGAGCGCCGCAGCCGGGAGACGGCCTGCATGAATGCCGGGATGGCCGTACGCTCCCGTCGCATCCCGTCGTCACGCCGATACCGGCAGGTGGGCGTCGATGTCGGCGGGGCGCCCGCGATTCAACCGTTTACGCGTGTCATGGCATGACTTCATATCGACCGGCGGCCCGGGTCGCAACACGCATCGCATTCTTCGTGGCCGGATTCGGCGCGGCGTGCTGGGCGTCGCTCGTTCCGTTCGTCAAACAGCGCGCGGCCATCGACGAGGCGACACTCGGCGCCTTGCTGCTGTGTGTCGGCGCAGGCTCCGTGATCGCCATGATGTTGACGGGCACACTCGGTACCCGGTTCGGCAGCAAGCCGATCGTTTTCGGTGGTGGCGTCGGGCTGGCCGTGATCCTGCCGCTTCTGGCGATCGCGCACGACGCCGCCACGTTGGGCGTTGCGCTGTTCGGATTCGGTGCGGCGCTCGGTTCGCTGGATGTCGCGATGAACATCAACGCGGTCGAGGTCGAGCGCGTGGAAGGGCGGCCGCTGATGTCGGGGTTTCATGCTCAGTACAGCATGGGCGGCTTCGGCGGCTCGGCATTGGCGACCTTTCTGCTGGCCGCGCATACAGGCGTGTTCGCGAGTATGTTGCTGTGCTCGGCGCTGATGTTCGCCGGAATCCTGATTGCACGGCGCCATCTGATCGAAACGCCGCGAAGACGGGGCGGCCCGCTTTTTGCGGTGCCGCGCGGCATCGTGCTGTTGCTGGCGGGCCTGGTGGCCATTTCATTCCTGCTCGACGGCGTGCTGCTCAGCTGGGGCGCGTTGTTCATTTCCGGTAAAGGGCTGGTTCCCGCCACGCAGGGCGGCCTCGGCTACATGCTGTTCTCGATCGCGATGATGGCCGGTCGGTTGAGTGGCGACACGTTGACCACGCGCATCGGCGACCGGTCGATGATGTTCTGGGGCGGATCGGTCGCCACGGCGGGGATGGTCGTTCTGCTCGTCGCGCCGATCGCGCCGGTGGCATTGGCGGGTTTCCTGTTGATCGGGCTGGGCGCATCGAATGTCGTGCCGATCATGTTTCGCCGAGCCGGGGCTCAACGCGCGATGTCGCCGTCGCTCGCCGTCGTGGCGATCACGATGACCGGCTATGCGGGCAATCTCGTTGGCCCGGCCAGCATCGGCTTCATCGCCGATCAAGCCGGGTTGTCGACCGCGTTCTGGCTGCTGGCCGGCCTGGTTTGCCTGGTTCCGTGTTGCGCCGGCTTCGTCGCGCATCCGCGAGCGGCGCGTGTTCGGCCGGCCGCGTGAACGGCCCGGGCTTGTCTCGCGACGATTCCGGATTGTTGCGGGGACGGCCGCTCGACGTGACGCGACGGAAGTCAGACCGGCCGGGCGCCTCCTGCCCAGTGCGCAGGAAAAGCGTTTGCACGCAGCGCGGGTTCACAGCATTGAATGTCGAAGGTCGCCAACCCGAGAATATCGAACGGGTCTTCCGCGATCATTTGCTCGATATCGCGCCGGTGGTCCGCATACGCGAGTAAAAAACCGGCGGCCTCTCCCTGCAGCGGCCCCGCGAACAGGATGCTTCCCGCCTGAACGTGTTTGACGAGCCACGCCTTGTGGGCCTCCAGGTGAGCGTGAACCTCTTGCGTCGGACGGATGTAATCCAGCTTGATCGCAAACAGCATGAGGAATCCTGTTACTTGACGGGCCGTGCATCCGGCGCCGGTACGCCGGCGAGTACGTCGGCGATGGCGGCCCTGGCGAGCGCGATACCTTCGTCCCGCACCCGCTGGCCTTTCGATGCCCCCTCGGCACGGACGAACCGGACATCCGTTACACCCAGGAAGCCGAAGAAGCGATTGAGATAGTTTTCCTGGAAGTCCATGCCGGCCAGAGGTCCTTCCGCATAAAACCCGCCGCGTGCGGAGGCGACGATGACGCATTTGCCGCTGGCCAGGCCAACCGGGCCATGCTCGGTGTATCGAAAGGTTCGTCCGGCCTGTGCAATGCGATCCAGCCAGGCTTTCAACTGACTCGGTACCGAAAAGTTGTACATCGGCGCGCCGATGACGATGACGTCGCTGGCCAGAAACTCCGTCACGAGGGTGTCGGAAACCTGATGCTCGCGGATCGCATCGTCGTCGCATGCGTCTGTCGCGACGTCACGGAACCCGGCAGCGATCGGTCCGGTCAGGTGGGCAATTTCGTCGCGGACGAGATCGCGGTAGGTCACTTCGGCCAACGGATGTCGTGCACGCAAATCGGCTACGACGGCAGCGGACAGCGTTCGCGTGATGGAGTTGCCGTCCAGAATGCTGGAATCGAGATGCAGGAGCTTCATTTCAGTCTCGCAGTGAGGGAAAGACAAATTGCTTCGAAATCCGAAGGGCGTCATGGATGAACCGTTCGTGCGGCCCGGTCGATCAGTCTCGCGACATCGTCGGGGTGAGACAGCATCGACAGGTGACTGGAGCGAATGGTCGTGACCGTTGCGCCGATCCGCTGCGCGATGGCCTGCTGCACGGTCGCGTCGAGCGCGTTGTCGTCGGTCGTTCGCAGGTACCAACGGGGCTTGTCATGCCAGGCCGCATGCCGCACCTTGCCGGCGAAACAGGCCGCCGCGATCGGCTGTTGGGTCGAGGTCAGCGCGTTGACCCGTTCAAAAGGAAGATCTCCCGCCATGACGCGCTGGAACTGGCGGGCATCGTCCAGCCATATCAGTCCCCGCGCGTCCGGCGACAGGCCCGTCATCGGTGCGCCGACGCTGTGCAGCAGGTCGTCGACCGACTCGCCGTCATCCGGAGCCAGTGCCGACAGGTAAACAAGGCCCTTCACATTGGCGGCATTACCGGCTTGCGTAATCACCGCGCCGGCCCACGAATGGCCGACCAGCAGTACGTCTCCGGTTTGTCGGCGCAACACGTTCTCGGTCGCGGCAACGTCATCGTCTAGGGAAGTGAGCGGATTCTGCACGGCCGTCACGTGGTAACCCATGTGCTGCAGCCTGGTGATGACCGGCTGCCAACTCGACCCGTCGGCGAACGCGCCATGGACGAGCACGATGTTGCGCACCGCCGGCGCTGCGGCCGCGATCGTGTGACCGCTTGCGAACGTCACCATGAACGCGACGGCCGCGAGCAGTCGGCCGAACCGGCTGAACGGGCAGCGGCCCTGTCGCGTCGGAAAGAAATGCGGACGGCCCGGACGAGGCGGGAATGGCATGAGGGAGGCGCTCCGATAATTGCAGACATGGGCCAAATTTATACGGCTCTTGTCGACAATTGCAGAGGGCAGACCGGACATTGTTCATGCAAAGTTCGCCACCCGGGGCACCGTCGATGAGGGGGCAGGCGCGTGCGATCGACGTCGGAGTCGAACGCGGCACTGACGGGCGAGCGGGACCGACCAAACGGGACGATACGGGGCTCGCGATCGGACGGCGAGTGGCGCGTGACGGGCGCCACATGGGGCGGTTACGCGACGAGGCGCGCCAGCAGGCGCTTGAGCTGTGCGGCAACGGTTGCGGCGTTCTGTTGCTGCTGCTTTCTGCAGAACAACTCGCAACTCCACCATCCCCGATAGCCGGTTGCCTTGACCGCATCGGTCCATTGCTGCAGGTCGATGACACCTTCTCCGGTCGGTACGTCGCGGAGCACCTGTTCGTCCGGAATCCCGCCGGGGAAAGGGAGCGAATCACACACATGGACGCCATGAATGAGGCGCGCGTCCAGCTTCGCGATGTCGTCGGGTGTCACGCCGGACGTGTGGCAGTGCCAGTAGTCGATGACGATTTTCACGTTGTCCCGACCGGCTGCATCGATCAGCTGGATCGATTTGTCGATGCCGCTGACAGGCGCCCACGACAGCGCTTCCAGGTACAGCACCAGGCCGCGCTCGGCGGCCATGTCGGCCAGACGAGCGAGATTTTTCGCGGTGACCGCGATCTGCCGCGCGTGCGGCAGGCCGAGTACGCCGGCGTAACGGTCCGTCCTCCCGGTTTGCGTCCATTCGACGACCGACCGAACGTCGACCGGCCCGGTCAGTACCTGCACGCCTTGCGCGCCGGACAGCGTTGCCAGTTCGAACAACGCGTCGGTACGCGCGTACATCTCCGATGTTTGCCGACCCTGCCGCTCGATATCGGTCAGGAATCCCATTCCGGGGACATAGACGTCTTCGAGCAGCGCTTTCAAGTCGTCGGCGCCGTAGCCCGACGCGAGGTACGCTTCCAGCTTGTCCGCACCCAGCTCGATGCCGTCGAACCCGATTGCGGCGATCGTGTCGAGGTCGGTGACCAGGTTGGAAAACCTCGAGACAGTGGTATGAAAGATCAAGGCATTTGCTTTGCCGTGTGCGGCCATGTTCAATTGTCCAGTCGAGAACGGAATGATTGCGCTGCTCGAGCGCAGGATCACGAAGTGACTCGAGACGCTTCGGAATCGATCGGAACGGATGCTTGCCCGATGCGCGTCAGCGGCGCCTTGCCCAGGATGAGGTCCGCTGCCTTTTCGCCGATCATGATGCAGACGGCGTTGAGATTGCCCGAAATGATGTTCGGCATGATCGACGCGTCCGCCACTCTCAGTCCGTCGATACCGTGTACGCGTAGCGAAGGGTCCACCACGGAGTCGCTATCGATGCCCATGCGGCAAGTTCCGCAAGGGTGAAGCGCGGCGTGCGCCTCCTGCCGGACAAATTTCCTCAATTCGTCGCGACTGGCTGCCTGTTTGCCCGGTACGATCCGTTGCGCGATGTACTTGCCGATCGCGGGCTGTCCCATGATGTCGATCGCCTTTTCGCAACCGTCGACCACCGCTTCGAGGTCGTACGGATCGCTGAAGTACTCGGGGAACACTCGCGGGGCGTCCATCGGATTGGGTCCCGACAACTCGACGAAGCCGCGCGAGCGAGGGCGGATCTGTCCGAGATTGATGGTGCAGCCGTTGCCTCCCGGCACGCTGTCGACGCCTTCTTCGATTCCGGCGCCGACCACGAGGAAATATTGAATGTCGGGCGTCAAGGCTTCCTTGTCGCCCCACCAGAACGCGCCGCCCTCGATCAGGTTGGACGCGGCCGGCCCGTTCCTGAACAACAGATAGTTCAGGCCGGCCAGCGCCTTCCAGTGCGGCTTCTTGTATTTGTCGTAGCTATACGGTCCGTTCAACTGGTAGACGAGCGAAATTTCGATGTGGTCCTGAAGATTCCGGCCCACGCCCGGGAGGTCCTGCTCGACGGCAATTCCGTGCCTTTGCAACGCCGCGGCCGGTCCGATCCCGGACAGCATCAGCAGCTTCGAGGTACTGAGCGCACCCGCCGAAACGATGACTTCGCGATTCGCCCGCATCTGCTCGATGCGCCCGTTTCGCCGGAATTCGACACCGACTGCACGGCCTTTTTCGATCAGAATTCGCGTGACCCGCACGCCGGTACGGACCGTCAGGTTGGGGCGATTCAGCGCCGGATGAATGTAGGCGACGGCAGCGCTGCTGCGACGGCCATCGCGTGCGGTGATCTGATAAAGGCCGCAGCCGGCCGGATGCCCGCTATTGAAATCCTCGTTGTACGGCAAGCCGGATTGCTGGCAGGCCTTGAGCCATGCCTTGGTCAACGGATGAATATGCGGGATGTCGGACACGCGCAGCGGGCCGCCGGTGCCGTGGACGTCGTTGCAGAAGCGCTCGTTGTCTTCCGAGCGTTTGAAGTAGGGCAGGACGTCATCGAAGCCCCAGCCGGTCGCGCCGGAATCTCGCCACTGGTCGTAGTCCGACGGGACGCCACGGATGTAGATCATCGCGTTCACGGAACTTCCACCGCCAAGCACGCTGGCCTGGACCATCGTCGGCATTGCGGGGCGGGCGTGGCCTTGGGCCGGATGCCACGGGATGCGCTTGAGGAGCGGGCCTTGCGCAGTCTTGTAGTAGGCGCCGGGGATATGAATATAGGGACTGCGGTCTCGCGGCCCTTCCTCGAGAAGGGCGACGCTCGAGCGTTCGTCTTCGCTGAGGCGTCCGGCGATGACGCAACCGGTCGATCCGCCGCCGACAACGATGTAGTCCACCGACTTGGTGTCTCGATGAGTCATTTTCCTTGTACTCGCTAAAGCGACGCGGCGCGCCGTCCGCGCCGAGGCATGCATCCAGTCGGTTCGCGCCGAATCAGCTGCGCTTCGATCCATCGGGCCGCAAACTGCTTCTCCACGCCCGCAAATATCTTCCGGGGCGAAACGTGTTCTCGCAATTTCGCTCTGGCCTCGTTTGTGACGCAAAGTGGCGCAACCAGGTGGCTCAGCGAGGATTCGAGAGCGGTCGTCGCCCGAGAGGCCGGCTCGGCACGCTTCAGTTGGCAGGCAAACTGCTGTTCGTGCAAAATTCGCCAACCCGGCCGAATTGACGGAGTACCGCGTGCGGATAGGAATCGTTGCAGTCGAAGGGAGCCTGCTGTCTCCCATTACGGGTCTTGCCGACCTGTTCTGGATGACCGCCCAGGCATTGCGGGCACCGCCCGGCGGGGGCGCTCACGGGCAGCCGGTCGTGTCCGGCTTCGAGACCGTCATCGCGAGCGCCGACGGGCGGGCGTTGCGGGACCCACAGGGCCGTCTGATTCCGGTCGATGCCACGTTCGATGAACTGACGCAATGCGATGTCGCGCTCGTCACCGGCATGGCGCTCGGTCCCGACCGGCTACCGCCCGTGTCCGCCTCGACCACGCAGGCAGCCGCGTGGCTGCGAGCGCGTCATCGTGACGGCGCGCTGGTGGGCGCGGCCTGTGCGGGGACCTTCGTGTTGGGCGAGGCCGGCCTGTTGAACGGCAGGCGGTGCACGACGACCTGGTGGTTGCACCATGCGTTCAGGCAGAGGTTTCCCAAAGCGCGCCCGGTGTGGGGCACCGCCGTGGAAGAACAGGATCGCATCGTCACGACCGGCGGGCCGTTGTCGTGGGTCGATCTGGCGTTGCACGTCATCAGGCGGGAAGCAGGGGCCGACGTCGCTCGCCTGGCCGCCGATATTTCGGTGGCCGACACGACGCCGCTGCCGCAGCTGGTATACGCCCCTCGGGGATACGTGAATGCTACCGATCCGCTCCTGCTTCAAGCCGAGCAGATCGTCCGCCATGCCAGCCCCGGCATGACCGCGGAAGCGCTGGCCGGCGCACTGGGTCTCAGCGAACGGACCCTGCATCGTCGACTGAAGGGCTTGACCAGCGAATCGCCGAAAGGGTTCATTACGCGCGTCAGAATCGAAATGGCTTGTGTGCTGCTGGAAACACCGGGGGCGAGTATCAAGCAGGTCGCGTTGCAATGCGGTTACGGAGACGAGACTTCGTTTCGGCGCGCGTTCGGCCAGCTTATCGGCATGACGCCAGCGGATTACAGGCGCTGGTCAAGCAGGCGGAACACCCGCTCGACCATCGATCCTGACCGCGAGGTTGGCCACGATTGATATGGGCACGTGAACCGCGGGGGGCGGTCGAGGTATGGCATCAATGCACCGCTCGTCCGTTGGATGTCCACGATGTTCCCTTGGATGGAAATCGATTGCGGCGCCGCGCGGGCGTCGGTCAGCGGTTTACGACCGAGTACACGAGCGTGCCCGAGAACATCAACAACACGAGCGAGGCGCCGCGCAGCAGCGTCGACGTGCGGGCGGCCCACGCGCGTCGCGAAGTGAGGAGCCCCCCGAGGGACGACCAGCCCACACCGATCGGCGCGAGCACGACCAGAAATACGAGGAGCGCCCACGCGAAATAGTGCGCCGACCTGAACGCCTCCAGTGGAAACAGCGTGCTCGAGAACAGCAGCGCCTTCGGGTTCATCATCGTCGCGACGAACACGTCGCGAAAGCTCACCGGCGCGATCGATACGTCCTGCAGCACGCGGCTGTGCGTCCACATCTTGAGCGCGAGGAAAAGGATGTAGACGGAACTCGCGAGCTTGACTACGTCATAAAGCCAGGGCCGGCCGGCAGCGAACGCGGACAGGAAGAATCCCCATCCGGCAATCGCGATCGCGTAGCCGAGCGCCTCGGCGACGACCAGCGGCCAGGTGCCACGCAGGCCGACCTTCAACCCGGACGAGAGCAGCAACGTATTGGTCGGCCCCGGCACGATCAGCACCAGCGATACGTACATCGACATTTTCAGCAAGGCTTCCTGGATGGGCACGCGGCCTCCTCGATTCATCAGTGTCGCGGTTCGCGTCCAGCCAGAGTCGGCGCGCCGTTGAAATGCTTCAGTGCAAATGCGACCCGTGCTGTCGTGAACTTGCTCGTCTTCATCGCATGGCCTTCATGTCCGCGGGGATACATCATGACGAATTTCTCTGCTGACGAGTCGGATTATTTTTGGGTCAAAATCAAACTCGCCGAAATTCGAAAAGGTCGAGGTCTTTGTTTTGGAAATGGCTGAGCGTTTATTTCTTTTAAGTAAATTTCATCGGCCATTTTATTTTTTGGAAAACAAGGTTATTGGGGGTGGCGTTATAAATGAAAAAATGAATTTCTTTGTTTGATAAAAGTAAATAGTTTGGCGTGGGATATTTCATCGATGTTTGCCGAGATTTGGAATTTCTCTGAATCGCCGGGGATTGATATGAAATTTCTCTCGGTGTGCCATCGTGAACGCTGCTATGGTGTGTCGAACGGGCCAAATGCATGATGCGGCAAACCTGTAAAAGATTGAGCTCGCTAATCATATAAATGCACTAATGGTGATCGCCGACTAAGAAAGTCGATCTGTCGAGGCGGAGTCCCTCTCGCGGTGTGCCGTCGCGCGCAATAGGGACTCGCATTGTTGCTTGATTTTTCTGCAATTCGCTACGCATTTCAGGTGTCATTTGTCGTGACGAGCTACCCACGCCGTGACGTGTGACGGGATGATTTTTCGGTTCGACTCGACAAGGCGGCACTATCCATTCAGGTTTTAAATCCTATGGGAAGCGTGTCATGACTCACCCGATCAAGAATATCGTCATCGTGGGCGGCGGCACGGCGGGCTGGATGTCCGCCTCGTACCTCGTCCGGGCGCTCCAGCAGCAGGCGAACATCACGCTCGTCGAATCCGCGGCGATCCCCCGGATCGGCGTGGGCGAGGCGACCATTCCGAGTTTGCAGAAGGTGTTCTTCGATTTCCTCGGGATACCGGAGCGGGAGTGGATGCCGCAGGTGAACGGCGCGTTCAAGTCCGCCATCAGGTTCGTGAACTGGAGGAAATCTCCCGACGGTTCGCGTAGCGACCACTTCTACCACTTGTTCGGCAACGTGCCGAACTGCGACGGCGTGCCGCTGACCCACTACTGGCTGCGCAAGCGCGAACAGGGTTTCCAGCAGCCGATGGAATACGCGTGTTATCCGCAGACCGAGGCGCTCGACGGCAAGCTGGCACCGTGCTCGCTCGACGGCACCCGCCAGATGTCCCACGCGTGGCACTTCGACGCGCACCTGGTGGCCGATTTCCTGAAACGCTGGGCCACCGAACGCGAGGTGAAGCGCGTGGTCGACGAGGTCGAGCAGGTCCACCTGAACGACCGCGGCCACATCTCGAGCCTGTCCACCAAGGAGGGGCGCACGCTCGAAGCCGACCTGTTCATCGACTGTTCCGGCATGCGGGGGTTGTTGATCAACCAGGCCCTGAAGGAGCCCTTCATCGACATGTCCGACTACCTGCTGTGCGACAGCGCGGTCGCCAGCGCGGTGCCCAGCGACGACGCGCGTGTGGGGATCGAGCCGTACACGTCGGCGATCGCGATGAACTCGGGGTGGACCTGGAAGATTCCGATGCTGGGCCGATTCGGCAGCGGCTACGTGTTCTCGAGCAAGTTCACGTCGCGCGACCAGGCTACCGCCGACTTCCTCGACCTCTGGGGGCTCTCGGACAAGCAGCCGCTCAACCAGATCAAATTCCGGGTCGGACGCAACAGGCGCGCGTGGGTCAATAATTGCGTCTCCATCGGGCTGTCGTCGTGCTTTCTGGAGCCGCTGGAATCGACGGGCATCTACTTCATCTACGCGGCGCTTTACCAGCTCGTGAAGCACTTCCCTGATACCGCGTTCGACCCGCGGTTGGCCGACGCCTTCAACGCCGAGATCGTCTACATGTTCGACGACTGCCGGGATTTCGTGCAGGCGCACTATTTCACGACGTCGCGCGACGACACCCCGTTCTGGCGCGCGAACCGGCACGACCTGCGGCTCTCCGACGCCATCAAGGAGAAGGTCGAACGTTACAAGGCGGGGCTGCCGCTGACCACCACGTCGTTCGACGATTCGACATACTACGAAACCTTCGACTACGAATTCCGGAACTTCTGGTTGAACGGAAACTACTACTGCATTTTTGCCGGCCTGGGGCTGCTGCCCGACCAGTCGCTGCCGCTGTTGCGGCACCGGCCGGAGTCGATCGACAAGGCCGAGGCGATGTTCGCCCGAATCCGGCGCGAGGCCGAGCGTCTGCGGTCGAGCCTGCCGACGAACCATGATTACCTGCGCTCGCTGCGCGAGCGCGCCGCGGGGCGGTCTCGCAGCCAGCCCGGGCCGACGCTCGCGACGCCGGAGACGCTGTAGTGGAGGCCGTCCTGGACCGCGTATGCGCATGCGCGGCCACGCACGCTGCCGTGGCGGCCTGCGATCCGCTGCAGGCGCGCGCGCTCGTCCTGCAACTGCCGGGCCTCAACCATAAAAAGGATGTGCGCGGCATCGTCAGCCTGTTGCGCGAGTTTCTCCCGGCGCGTGATGTGTACTCGGGCTGGGGCTTTGTCGAGGCGGCAGCCGCGATGCGGGACATCGGGTTCTTCCTCGGGTCGCTCAAGCGGCATGGACACGAGCCTGTGGACGTAGTGCCCGGGCTCGAGCCGGTGCTGCTCGACCTGGCGCGCGTGACAGGCCTGCCGCCGCGCGAGACGCTGCTGCATGTAACGGTCTGGAACCCCGCGGCGGCCGACGCGCAGCGCAGCTACACCGGGTTGCGCGACGAAGCGCACCTGCTCGAGAGCGTGCGCATCTCGATGGCGGCCCTCGAGGCGGCCATCGCGTTGACCATCGAGCTGACCGACGTGCCGCTGCGCTCGCCCGCGTTCGCGCAAGGGTGCGACGCGCTGGCGGCCTATCTGCAGAAAATGGTCGAATCGATCGTCTATGCGTACCGCTTCATCTCGCTACAGGTCTTCTACGACGAACTCCGTCCGTTCTACGAACCGATTCGAGTCGGCGGCCGGAGCTATCTCGGCCCCGGTGCCGTGGAGATGCCGCTCTTCGTGCTGGAGCACGTGCTGTGGGGCGCGCAATCGGACCACCAGGGTTATCGGGAATTCAAGGAGACGTACCTGCCTTACGTGTTGCCAGCGTTCAGGGCGATTTACGCCCGGTTCGCCGGGCAGCCGGCGCTCGTCGACCGCGTGCTCGGCGAAGCGCAAGCGGCCCGGGCGCGGGGCGAGCCGGTCGAGGCCGGATTGGCGGCCGTCGACCGGGTATTCGAGATCCTGCTGCGCTTCCGGGCGCCGCACGTCAAATTGGCCGAGCGCGCGTACGAAGTCGGGCGCAGCGGCCCGTCGATCGGCAGCGGAGGCTACGCGCCGAGCATGCTCGGCGATCTGCTCACGCTCACGCGTGCGGCACGGTCGCGCGTTCGCGCTGCGCTCGACGACCCCGGCGCCTGACGCGCGCGGCCATGTGTTCCATCCCACCAGGAGAGTGTGCCCCCATGACTCAGCAGAGCCTCGCGAACGGACACGACAGCAACCACTTCGATGTGATCATCCTCGGCTCGGGCATGTCGGGCACGCAGATGGGGGCCATCCTGGCCAAGCAGCGGTTTCGCGTGCTGATCATCGAGGAGTCGTCGCACCCGCGCTTCACGATCGGCGAATCGTCGATTCCCGAGACGTCGCTGATGAACCGCATCATCGCCGATCGCTACGGCATTCCGGAGCTCGACCACATCACGTCGTTCTATGCGACGCAGCGTTACGTCGCGTCGAGCACGGGCATCAAGCGCAACTTCGGCTTCGTGTTCCACAAGCCCGGCGAGGAGCACGATCCGAAGGAGTTCACGCAGTGCGTGATTCCCGAGCTGCCGTGGGGGCCGGAGAGCCACTATTACCGGCAGGACGTCGACGCCTACCTGTTGCAAGCCGCCATCAAATACGGCTGCACGGTTCGCCAGAAGACGAGCGTGACCGAATACCACGCCGACGAGGACGGCGTCGCGGTGGCTACCGCGCAAGGTGAACGGTTCACCGGCCGGTACATGATCGACTGCGGAGGTCCACGCGCGCCGCTCGCGACCAAGTTCGGGCTGCGCGAAGAGCCGTGCCGCTTCAAGACGCACTCGCGCAGCCTCTACACGCACATGCTCGGGGTCAAGCCGTTCGACGACATCTTCAAGGTCAAGGGGCAGCGCTGGCGTTGGCACGAGGGGACCCTGCACCACATGTTCGAGGGCGGCTGGCTCTGGGTGATTCCGTTCAACAACCATCCGCGGTCGACCAACAACCTGGTGAGCGTCGGCTTGCAGCTCGACCCGCGTGTGCATCCGAAACCGGATATTTCCCCGCAGCAGGAATTCGATGCATTCCTCGCGCGGTTCCCGAGCATCGCGGCGCAGTTCCGGGACGCCGTGCCGGTGCGCGACTGGGTCAGGACCGACCGCCTGCAGTTCTCGTCGCGCGCGTGCGTCGGCGACCGCTACTGCCTGATGCTGCACGCGAACGGATTCATCGATCCGCTTTTTTCCCGCGGGCTCGAGAACACCGCGGTGACCATCCACGCGCTCGCGGCGCGCCTGATCAAGGCGCTGCGCGACGATGACTTCTCGCCCGAGCGCTTCGAGTACATCGAGCGTCTGCAGCAGAAGCTGCTGGACCACAACGACGACTTCGTCAGTTGCTGCTACACGGCGTTCTCGGACTTCCGGCTGTGGGACGCGTTCCACAGGATGTGGGCGGTCGGCACGATCCTCGGGCAGTTCCGGCTGGTGCAAGCCCACGCGAGGTTCCGCGCGTCGCGCGACGAGCGCGCCCTCGACCATCTCGACGACAACCCCCCATACCTCGGGTACCTGTGCGCGGACATGGAGGGGTACTACCAGTTGTTCAACGACGCCAAGGCCGAGGTCGAGGCCGTGAGCGCGGGGCGCAAGCCGGCCGGGGAAGCTGCGGCGCGGATTCACGCGCTCATCGACGAACGGGAGTTCGCCAAGCCGATGTTCGGCTTTGGGTACTGCATCACCGGGGCCAAACCGCAGCTCAACAACTCGAAGTACAGCCTGCTGCCGGCGATGAAACTGCTGCACTGGACGCAGACCAGCGCGCCGGCGGAGGTGAAGCGGTATTTCGACTACAACCCGATGTTCGCGTTGCTCAGGGCGTACGTCACGACCCGCATCGGCCTGGCGCTGAAGTAGTCGACCGACCCCGAAATGAAAATGATAGACGACGTTCAATTGAATCAAGTGCGTGCCAACGAACATCCGGCGAGCGTGTACGACGCGACCACGCGGGTGGCCGCGAGCTGGTACGTCGCGATGCGCTCGGACGACCTCAAGGACAAGCCGACGGCGTTGACGCTCTTCGGCCGGCCGTGCGTCGCATGGCGCGGCACGACGAACCGGGCCGTGATAATGGACCGCCATTGCGCGCACCTTGGCGCGAACCTGGCTGACGGGCAGGTCAAGGATGGTTGCATCCAGTGCCCGTTTCACCACTGGCGGTACGACGAGCACGGCCAGTGCGTGCATATTCCCGGCCACAACCAGACGGTGTGCCGGCTGGAGCCCGTCCCTCGCGGCGCGCGCCAGCCGACGTGGGTCACCGCCGAGCGGTACGGCTACGTGTGGGTCTGGTACGGCTCCGCGCAGCCGCTGCACCCGCTGCCCGACATCGCCGCGGCCGACGTCGACAACGGCGAGTTCATGCACCTGCACTTCGCGTTCGAGACGACGACGGCGGTCCTGCGGATCGTCGAGAATTTCTACGACGCGCAGCACGCGACCCCTGTCCACGCGCTGCCGATCTCGGCCTTCGAGCTCGAGCTCTGCGACGATTGGCGCGAGTGGCCGGAGGTCGAGTCGCTGGCGCGGGCGGGTGCGTGGTTCGGCGCCGGGATCGACTTCACAGTGAACCGTTACTTCGGACCCCTCGGCATGCTGTCGCGCGCGCTGGGCCTGAACATGTCGCAGATGAACCTGCACTTCGACGGCTACCCCGGCGGCTGCGTGATGACCGTCGCCCTGGACGGCGTCGTCAAATACAAGCTGCTCCAGTGCGTGACGCCGGTGAGCGACGGCCGGAACGTCATGCACATGCTGATCTCGATCAAGAAAGTGGGCGGCCTCCTGCGCCGCGCGACCGACTACGTGCTGTTCGGGCTCCAGACCCGGCAGGCCGCGGGGTACGACGTCAAGATCTGGAACGGGATGAAGCCGGACGGCGGCGGCGCGTACAGCAAGTACGACAAGCTCGTGCTCAAGTACCGAGCGTTCTACCGCGGCTGGGTCGACCGCGTCGACGCAAGCGAGCGGCAATGCGTGAGTCGGCGGACCTAGCCGCGTTCGGCGAATCGATCGATACCGATGCATCGCTCAGGCCGCAGTCGTTCCCGTCTCGCTTGCGTCCTGCCCCAGGCATTCGAGCAGCAGTTCGGTCAGTACCCGCACCTTTCGTACCGGATGCTGGCCGGGCGGACGCCCATCAGCGCTGACGGGACGGGAATCCACCGCTCGGCTCCGCCATCGCACGCCAGGCTGACCGTCTGATTACCGTTTTGTCATCTACGCCGTTCGCGCTTGCACGCAGCGAAGCCGTGTCGCCGTTTCCGGGTAACATCGCCGGATGTCCCCACGAATGCGACGGAGCCGGCCATGCGCATCCTGATAGTCGAAGACGAACCGAAGACGGGCGCGTACCTGAAGAAGGGGCTCGAGGAATCGGGTTTCAGCGTCGATCTCGCGAAGGACGGCGGCGAAGGGCTGACGCTCGCGCAGGAAGAGCGTTACGACGTGATCGTGCTCGACGTGATGCTGCCCGTGCTCGACGGCTGGGCCGTGCTCAAGCGGCTGCGCGACACGCACACGACGCCGGTGCTGTTCCTGACCGCGCGCGACGACGTGCAGGACCGCGTGCACGGCCTCGAACTCGGCGCCGACGACTACCTCGTGAAGCCGTTCGCGTTCGTCGAGCTGCTCGCCCGCATCCGCACGCTCGCGCGTCGCGGGCCGCCGCGCGAGACCGAACATCTGGCGGTCGGCGATCTGGAAATCGACGTGGTGCGCCGCCGCGTGAAGCGCGGCGCCACGCGGATCGACCTCACGCCGCGCGAATTCTCGCTGCTGCAACTGCTCGCGCGCCGGCAGGGCGAGGTGCTGAGCCGCACGCAGATCGCGTCATACGTGTGGGACATGAATTTCGACAGCGACACCAACGTCGTCGAGGTCGCGATCCGGCGCCTGCGCGCGAAGATCGACGACGCGTTTCCGGTCAAGCTGATCCATACCGTGCGCGGCGTCGGCTACGTGCTCGAACCGAAGGATGACGCATGACGCGCCCGCGCTCGCTGGCCGCGACGCTCGCGCTCGCGTTCGCCGCGACCACGCTGGCCGCGTTCGCGCTCGTCGGTGCGTATGTGTATGCGGGGCTCGAGCGGCAGGTGAACACGCAGGACGATCTCGACATCGTGCTGGCCGCGCGCCACACGCGCCGGCTCGCGGGCGAACTCGAGTCGCTCGACGCGGTGCGCACGCACGCGGAGCGGCTGACGAGCCAGGTGCTGGGCAACGAGGCGCTGTCGATGGCCGTCGTCGATGCGGGGGGCGACGTGCTTGCGCGCCACAACGTCCGGCTCGCCGTGCTCGACGATGCGCCGGCGGCCGCGTCGGCTCCGTTGGCCGACGCGCAACTGTTCGCGCCGCACGCGGTGCCGGTTCCCGCAAACGACCGGATCACGGCCGACCGGCTCGTCACGTGGACGGCCGACGGCGGCACGCCGATGCGCGGCGTCGTGATCGAGGCCGCGCTCGGCGACCGCACGCCGATCCGCATCGCGATCGCGCGCAACATGCGCGACCGAGCCGATCTGCTCGACGGCTACCGCGACCGGCTCAAGCTCGCCGGCGGGCTCGGCGCGCTGTTCGCGCTGCTGCTCGGCTACGGGCTGATCCGCAAGGCGCTCGCGCCGCTGCGCGAGATCGTCGACGACACCGGCCGGATCACGGTCGACAAGCTCGACACGCGGCTCGACGCGTCGCGTGCGCCGCCCGAGCTGCGCGCGCTCGTCGATGCGCAGAACGCGATGCTCGGCCGCCTGCAGCAGGCGTTCGCGCATCTGTCGCAATTCAGCGCCGATCTCGCGCATGACTTGCGCACACCGCTGAACAACATGCGTGGCGCCACCGAAGTCGCGCTCGCGCGGCCGCGTTCGGTCGACGAGTACCAGACGCTGCTCGAATCGAATCTCGAGGAATACGACCGTCTCGCGCGGATGATCGAGAACGTGCTGTTTCTCGCGCGCGCCGAGCATCCGAGCTTCGTCACGCGGCAGCGCGGGTTCGACGTGCGCGAAGAACTCGAGCGCATCGCGGAGTATTTCGAAGGGCTCGCCGACGAAGCGGGCTCGACGTTGCGCGTCGACGGGCACGGGCAACTGACCGCCGACGTCGAGCTGTTTCGTCGCGCCGTCGGCAACCTGCTCGCGAACGCGCTGCGTTACACGCCGGCCGGAGGTGTCATCACGCTCGCCGTCGATGAAACGCCGGATGCGGTACGCGTCGTCGTCGAGAATCCGGGCGAGCCGATCGATCCCGCGCTGCTGCCGCGGATCTTCGACCGCTTCGTGCGCGGCGATCCCGCGCGCAGCGGCGGTGCGCCGGGCGGCACGGCCGGGCTCGGCCTCGCGATCGTGCGCTCGGTGATGGAACTGCACGGCGGCACCGCGCAGGTCGAAAGCGACGCGCGCGGCACGCGGTTCGTGCTCACGTTCAACCGGCCGCCGGCTGCGTGACGGCGGCGGGTTGGGGCCGCGCGGTTGCCGCGGCGTCCTTCTTGCCGGTGTTCGATTCCGCGTCTGCCCCGGCGCTCGCGCTCACCTGCCAGCCACCACCCAACGCCTTCAGCAACCCGACTTCGGCCTCGATCCTTCGCGCGTCGATCTGATCGGCGGTGCGCCGGTTCGTCAGCGCGATCGTCTGCGCGGTCACCACGTCCAGATAGCTGACGGCGCCCGCGTTGAAGCGATTCGTCGTCAGCCGCAGCGACAGGTCGGCCGCGTCGGTCGCGCGTTGCTGGCTGCCAGCTTCGGACGCGAGCGCATCGATCGCGGACAACTGATCCTCGACCTGCTGGAACGCGACGAGCACGGTTTGCCGGTAATCGGCGACCGCGCCGTCGTATTGCGCATGCGCGCCGCGCAGCGACGCGCTGCGGCGGCCGCCGTCGAACAACGTGCCGGCAAGTTGCGGGCCGAGCGACCAGAACAGGCTCGGCGCGGCGAGCCACGGCGCGAAGAACGAACTTTCGAGGCCGGCGCTCGCCGACAGCACGAGATCCGGGAAGAACGCGGCCCGCGCTTCGCCGATCTGCGCGTTCGCGGCCGCCACGCGACGCTCGGCCGCCGCGATGTCGGGCCGCCGCTCCAGCAGTTGCGACGGCACGCCGGCCGGAATGGCCGGCACGTGGAACGCCTGCACGCGCGGCGGCAGCGCGAACGTCGATGCGCTCTCGCCGACGAGCGTCGCGATCGCGTGCTGCAACTGCGCACGCGACGCATCGATGTCGGTGTCCTGCGTGCGCGTCGATTCGAGCTGGGTCTCGGCTTGCGCGACCGCCGAAGCGTCGATCGCACCGGCCGCGAGTTGCTGCTTGAGCAGCGTCAGCGCGTCGGCGTACGCGCGTACCGAGTCGTCGAGCAGTTGCTTCTGCGTGTCGAGCGAGCGCAGTGCGAAATAGTCGGTCGCGAGTTCGACCGTGACCGACAGCTTCACGGCCTGCAGGTCGGCCGCGCTCGCGGCGGCGTTCGCCTGTGCGCCCGTTACCGCATCGCGCACGCGGCCGAACAGGTCGGGCTCCCAGCTCGCGGCCACGCCTGCCTGGTAGTCGGGCGTCGTCTTGCCGGCGAGCGACGAGCCGAGCCGGTTCTGCGACACGCGCGCCCGGCTCTGCGCGGCGCCTGCCGTGATCGTCGGCAGGAACCCGGCGTGCTGATAGTCGACCATCGCGCGGGCCTGTTGCAGGTCGGCGACGGCTTTCTTCACCGTCTGGTTCGACACGTCGACGCGCGCTTCGAGCGCGTTCAGATCGGCGTCGCCGAACACGGTCCACCATGCGCCGCGCGCGGCGTCGTCGGCGGGCATCGCGACGTGCCAGCCGGCTTGCGCGGCCGGTACTGCCGGTGCGCCCGCGTAGTGCGCGGGCACCGCGACGGCGGGCGGCGAATAGGGCGGCAGCGTCGAGCAGGCGGTCAGTGCGGCGACGGCGCCGAGCGCGACGATGCGGCGAGCGAACGGGAGCGGATGAGGAAGGCGCATGGCAAGTATCTCGTGAGTCGTCGTCGATGGGTCAGCCGCGGGCGGGCGCTGGAGCGGGTGTCGACGCAGCAGGTGCGACGCCGGCCGCGCGCAGCGGCGGCACGTTGTGCACACCGGTCGCGGACGCTGGCTGCGCGGACGAAGCAGACGAAGCAGACGAAGCAGACGAAGCAGACGAAGCCGCAACCGGCGCCGCATCGTGCGAAGTCGACACGATCTTCACGGCTTCCCCGGCCGTGATCGCATCCCCCGGGTTGTCGATCACACGATCGGTCGCCGCGAGCCCCGCGACGATCTCGACGCGCGTGCCGAAATCCCGCCCGATCTGCACGGTCTTCAGCGCGGTTTGCCCGTTCGCGCCGACGGTGGCGACCGTCACGCCGCTCGGGCGGAACAGCAGCGCACTGACAGGCAGCTCGAGCGCCGGCGCCGCACTCGGCAAGACGAGATGCGCCTGCGCATACGCGCCGGGCATCAGCGCGCCGTCGCGGTTGTCGACGTCGATCTCGACACGCAGCGTGCGCGTGACGGGATCGATCGCGCCCGCGCTGCGCGCGACCTGCGCGGCAAACCGCCGCCCCGGATACTGCGGCGTCGTCAGGTAGACGGAGGTGCCGGCCGACACGCCGGTCGCGCTGTCCTGCGGCACATCGACGAACACGCGCAGCGTGTCCGTCTGTTCGAGATGGAACAGTTCCCCGGACAGGCCCGGGCTGCCCGGCGTGCCGCCCGCGGTGACCAGCGTGCCGACGTCGACGTTGCGTGCGGTGATCACGCCGTCGAACGGCGCGGTGACGGACTCGTACGACACGAGCTCGGCAAGATGCGCGACGTTCGCCTGAGCTGAGGCAAGCATCGCGCGCTTCGCGTTCATGTCCGCGACCTTCGTGTCGGTGTCCTGCTGCGACACCGACTGCATTTTCAGCATGTCCTGCCAGCGCTGCGCGGTCGATTTCGCATAGTCGTAGTTCGCCTGCGCGCTCGCTTCGTCGGCGCGCGCCTGGCGCAACTGCGCGTCGAGATCGGGCGCCGAGATCTGCGCGAGCGTCTGGCCGGCCTTCACGTGCGTGCCGAGATCGACGCTCCAGTGCGCGATATAACCGCTCGTGCGCGCATAGATCGACGCGTCCGCATACGGCGCGACCGAGCCGGGCAGCGTCAGCGTCTGGTCGGCCGGCGCCGCGCCGGGCACGATGACCGACACCGGCAGCGCCTGCTGCGCGGCGACC
>NZ_BCPO01000222.1:0-16546 GCF_016586105.1 Burkholderia sp. E168m15 | reverse complement strand
CCACGGTGGCCGCTTCGGCGGCGGGCGGCGGGGCGACGGGTTCGATCGAGTCGTTCATGATGGGTCCGGGGGCGGGCGAATCGAAGGATGAGAAGGGGCGGACGTCCGCGCTCAACGCAGCGCCGGCGTATCGGGTGCGTGCTGCGCGTGCCGCGCTGCCGCGGCGTCGCGACGCCGCGCGAGCCACGCGTGGACGAAGCCGAACAGCACCGGCACGAACAGCAGCGTCGACACCGTGCCGAACGCGAGGCCGCCGATCACCGCGCGGCCGAGCGGCGCGTTCTGCTCGCCGCCGTCGCCGAGGCCGAGCGCCATCGGCAGCATGCCGATCAGCATCGCGAGCGCGGTCATCACGACGGGCCGGAAGCGGGCGAAGCCGGCGTCGAGCGCCGCCTGCCACGGCGGCTCGCCGCCCGCGAGCAGCTCGCGCGCCGCGTTCACGACGAGGATGCTGTTCGCGGTCGCGATGCCGATGCACAGGATCGTGCCGGTCAGCGCGGGCACCGACAGCGTGGTGCGCGTGACGAACAGCATCCATGCGATGCCGGCGAGCGATGCGGGCAGGCCGCCGACGATCACGAGCGGATCGAGCCACGACTGGAAGTTCACGACCATCAGCAGGTAGACCAGCGAGATCGCGAGCGCGAGGCCGCCGAGCAGGCCCGTGAACGACTCGTGCATCGCCTGCACCTGGCCGCGCAGCACGATCGACGCGCCGGGCGGCAGTTGCGCGCGCGCGGCGTCGACGAGCTTCGTCACGTCGCCCGTGACGCCGCCGAGGTCGCGCCCCTGCACCGACGCGAAGATGTCGAGCACCGGCTGCACGTTGTAGTGCGACACCACGGCCTGCTGCGTCGCGCGCGAGAACGAGCCGAGCGCGCCGAGCAGGTTCTGCGCGGGCGCGCCCGCGGCCGGGCCACCGGCCGGCGTCTGCGGCGAGCGTGCGGTGCCGGCGGGCAGCGGCACGTTCGCGAGCGACTGCAGCGAATTCACCGTGTATTGCGGCGTCTGCACGAGCACCGGATAGCTGACGCCGTTGCGCGGATCGAGCCAGAAGTTCGGCGTCGTCTGCGAGCTGCCGGACAGCGCGATCAGCAGGTTCTGCGCGACGTCGCGCTGTTCGAGGCCGGCCTGGATCGCCTTCGTGCGATCGACGTTC
This sequence comes from Burkholderia sp. E168m15, assembly GCF_016586105.1. Lineage (NCBI taxonomy): Bacteria > Pseudomonadati > Pseudomonadota > Betaproteobacteria > Burkholderiales > Burkholderiaceae > Burkholderia > Burkholderia sp. E168m15. The sequence goes on along the minus strand of NZ_BCPO01000222.1, from coordinate 15,387 downwards.
ACGTTGATCGCCGGCTCGTCGCCGGGCTGCTGGATGCGCGCGTCGACGAGCCCGCGCACGCCGCGCAGCTTCGCGAGCAGCGCATTCGCGACCGCACGGTTCTGGTCGAGCTTGTTGCCGACGATCTGGATGTCGATCGGCGCGGGCAGCCCGAAGTTGAGGATCTGGCTGACGATGTCGGCCGGCAGGAACGCGAACGTCACGCCGGGGAACGACTGTGCGAGCACGTTGCGCAGCTTCGCGACGTACGCGGCCGTCGACGCATGATCCGGTTTCAGCGTGACGAGCACGTCGGCGTCCTCGGTGCCGATCGGGTCCGACGAGTCGTACGTCAGGTTGATCCCGCTCACCGGCACGCCGATGTTGTCGAGCACGCCCGCGAGCTGGTTCGCCGGAATCACGCCGCGGATCTTCGCTTCGACTTCGTCGGTGAGCCGCGCGGTTTCCTCGATCCGCGTGCCGGTCGGCGCGCGCAGATGCAGGCGGATCTCGCCGGTGTCGACCGACGGGAAGAAGTCTTGCCCCGCGAACGCGTAGAGGCCCGTCGATGCGACGCAGGCGAGCAGGAACGCGGCCGCGAAGCGGCGGCGCCGCGCGATCGCCGCCGACAGCAGCGCGCGATAGCGCAGCCGCACGGCCTCGAAGCGATGCTCGAACGCGGCCTGGAAGCGCGCCACATGCACGAGGGGTGCGAATACGCCGCGCGGCGGCCGGCCGCTGCCTTTGGCGCGCATCAGCGCCATCGCGAGCGTCGGCACCAGCGTGCGCGAGAAGAAGTACGACGCGATCATCGCGAAGATCACGGCTTCGGCGAGCGGCACGAACAGATAGCGCGCGACACCCGTGAGCAGGAACATCGGCACGAACACGATGCAGATCGACAGCGTCGACACGAAGGTCGGCACCGCGATCTCTCCCGAGCCGGTCAGGATGGCCTCCTCGAGCGGCGCACCGAGCTCGAGATGATGCGTGATGTTCTCGATCGCGACGGTCGCGTCGTCGACGAGGATCCCGACCGCGAGCGCGAGCCCGCCGAGCGTCATGATGTTGATGGTCTGGCCGAGCGCGGACAGCGCGAGCAGCGACGTGAGCACCGCGAGCGGGATCGTGATCGCGATGATCAGCGTCGCGCGCCAGCTGCCGAGGAACAGCAGGATCATCAGCGCGGTCAGGCACGCGGCGATCAGCGCTTCGCGCACGACGCCCTGAACGGCCGCCTTCACGAACACGGACTGATCGTCGAGCGGCGCGATGTGCAGCGCCTTCGGCAGCCCGGCCGCGATCTTCGGCAGCATCGCCTTCACCTGGTCGATGATCGTCAGCGTCGATGCGCTGCCGGTCTTCTCGACCGTCAGCAGCGCCGCGCGCTTGCCGTCCACCCGCACGATGTTGGTCTGCGGCGCGTAGCCGTCGCGAACGTGCGCGACGTCGCGCACGTACACGACGGTGCCGCCGATCGTCTTCACCGGCAGATCGTTCAGCGCGGCGACGGTCTGCGTGCTGCCGTTCATCTGCACGTTGTATTCGTGCGTGCCGATCTTCGCGGTGCCGCCCGGCAGGATCAGGTTCTGCGCGTTGATCGCGTTGACGACGTCGATCGGCGCGAGCCCCTTCGCCTGCAGCGCGCGCGTATCGAGATCGACGACGATCTGGCGGATCTTGCCGCCGAACGGCAGCGGCACGGCCGCGCCCTGGACGGTCGCGAGCTGCGTGCGGATGAAGCTGTTGCCGAGGTCGTACAGCTGCTGCTCGGCGAGCGTGTCGCTCGACAGCCCGAGCTGCAGGATCGGGACCGTCGACGCGTTGTACGTGATGATGTTCGGCGGCAGCGTGCCGGGCGGCAGGATGCGCAGGATCGACGCGGCGTTGCTCGCGGCTTCCGCGATCGCGCGATTGATGTCGGCGCCCGGGTGGAAGAAGATCTTCACGACCGACACGCCGTTCAGCGACTGCGACTCGATGTGCTCGATGTCGTCGACGTCGGACGTGAGCGCGCGTTCGTAGTTCGACGTGATCCGCTTGGCCATATCCTCCGCGGAGAAGCCGTTGTACGACCAGACGATGCTGACGACCGGAATGTCGATGCTCGGGAAGATGTCGGTGGGCGTGCGCAGCAGCGCGAGCGGCCCCGCGATGAAGATCAGCAGCGCGAGTACGACGAACGTGTAGGGCCTGCGTAACGCCAGCCGGACGATCCACATGATGGTGCTCCTCGAAGCAGGGCTCGGATGCGCATTCGATGCGACGAGCACGCAGTCTGCCGGCGCGGCGTTGACCCGACCCTGACTCGAGGATTACGAAACCGTTATCTGTGCGGGCGCGCGAGTGCGTGGCGACCGACCGGCGCCGGCGCCCAGATAACAAAACCGTAATCGAAGCCTCACCTTCAGGAAAGCGCGTGAATCGCAGAATGAATCCAACTCTTCATCGCATCGATGGGGAGCGGATGTCCGGCCTGATCTGCGGACGCGAACACGCCATCTTTGAGAGGTGAACATCATGAACAACCTGATTCGTGCAGTCCTGCTGTCCTGCGCACTGAGCGCGCCGATCGTCGCATTTGCGCAAACCACCGACCATGCGGTTACCCGCGCCGAGGTGCGTGCCGATCTCGTCCGCGTCGAAAAGGCCGGTTATCGGCCCATCGGCAGCGATCCGTACTATCCCGAAGACATCCAGGCCGCGGAAGCGAAGGTCGTCGCGCAGCAAGCGCAATCGGCCGCTGCCCAGCCGACCGACGCGGCCAGGACGGCGACATCGTCGCTCGCGTCGCTCGACACGCAGCCGTTGTACGAGCATCACTGAGCGCGTTCGGCGCCCGCCGTCGGCAGCCCGGCGGCGGATCGTTCAACGGACGGCGCACATGCCGCCGCGCGTCAGTTCTCGCCTTTCTCGAGCACGTTCTGCGTGAGCGCGATCGACGGAATCGTCGGCTTGAGCAGCGCGCGGCGCGCGCGACGGCTCAGCCACTTCCAGCCGGCCACGAGCAGCAGCGCGACCAGCGGGATCGACGCGATCGTCCACGTCCCGTTCGGATAGTCGAACGCCATCAGCACCAGCACGCCGAGCAGGAACAGCAGCGTGAGCCACGACGTGACGGGCGCGCCCGGCATCCTGAACGATACGTCCTCGACCTCGCCGCGCCTGACCGCGGCGCGGAACTTCATCTGGCACACGACGATGAAGCCCCAGGTGCTGATGATGCCGAGCGACGCGATGTTCAGCACGATCTCGAACACGCTCGACGGCACGAGATAGTTGAGCAGCACGCCGACCACGTAGATCGCGACCGTCACCAGAATGCCCGCGTACGGCACGGATTGCCCGCTCATTCGCGCGAGGAACGCGGGGGCGGAGCCGCCCATCGACAGCGAACGCAATACGCGCCCGGTCGAATACAGGCCGGAGTTGAGGCTCGACAGCGCGGCCGTGAGCACCACCAGGTTCATCACCGAGCCGATGCCCGGCACGCCGAGCGCGCCGAAGAACGTGACGAACGGGCTCTGGCCCGCCTTGTACGCGCTCCACGGCAGCAGGCAGACCAGCAGCACGACCGATGCGACGTAGAAGATCGCGATGCGCCAGATCACGTTGTTGATCGCGCGCGGCAGCACCTTGCGCGCGTCCTTGCATTCGCCGGCGGCCGTGCCGACCAGTTCGACGCCCGCGAACGCGAACACCACACCCTGCACCAGCACCAGCGCCGGCATCAACCCGTGCGGGAAGAACCCGCCGTTGTCGGTGATCAGATGCATGCCGGTGCCATGGCCGGCCACCGGCATGCCCGTGCCGAGGATCGCCGTGCCGATCACGAGAAACAGCACGATCGCGGCGACCTTGATCAGCGCGAACCAGAATTCCATCTCGGCGAACCACTTCACGCCGATCAGGTTCATCGTCGCGACGATGCAGAGCGCGACGAGCGCGAAGATCCACTGCGGCACGGCCGCGAACGGCGCCCAGTAATGCATGTAGAGCGCGACGGCGGTGATGTCGACGATGCCGGTCATCGCCCAGTTCAGGAAGTACATCCAGCCGGCGACGAACGACGCCTTTTCGCCGAGGAATTCGCGCGCGTACGACACGAAGCTGCCGCTGCTGGGGCGATGCATCACCAGCTCGCCGAGCGCGCGCAGGATCAGGAACGAAAACGCGCCGCAGACCAGATAGACGATCGCGAGCGCCGGGCCGGCGGCCTGCAGCCGGGCGCCGGCCCCGAGGAACAGCCCGGTGCCGATGGCCCCGCCGATCGCGATCATCTGCACCTGTCGATTGCCGAGGGTCTTGTGATAGCCGGCTTCGTGCGATTCGAGCCAGCTGCGTTTGTCGGTTTCGCCGGTTGTCGACGGTTCGGGAATCGATGCCATGACGGTATCCTCGCACACGGATGGGATTGAATTCATCCCGATCGCGGGACGATCGGGACCACCGGTACCGGCGGACTCGCGCGCGGAATCCGGCGTGCTCGTCCTGATCGCGATTCGTCGGACGTGACGAAAGGCACGGTACGTCGCGAACGTATTCAGCCGTAATTCCCGCCACAAACGGAATGCAAATTTGGACTGGGCGTGTTCGAATCCGCGCATAACGGCCGCGGCGATGGGTGAACCGGTTAGGTAATTTGGTGCGCCGGCGCGCACTGCGAGGGCAACGGTTACCGATGGTGCCGGTTCATGCACCGAAATGAGGAATTCGGTTCGCCGAAGGGTTCGCTGAAATGTCCGGCTCATGCCGGTGGGGCAAGCGTTTCCCGGCGATGGCCCGGTTTTTGCTGGAGTGGTGTCGGCCGCGCAATCGTTGCGCGCAGCCCGACGACATACCAGACAAGGAAGATTCACCGTGAGCCCGACGACCCGACCGTTCCCCCGACGCACCTGGCTGGCTGCGCTGTTCGCCGCCCCCGTGATCGCGCTGTTCGCCGCCGCGCCGGCCCATGCCGATGCGCTCGACACCATCGCGAAAAACGGCACGCTGCGCGTCGCGGTGCCCGAGGACTATCCGCCGTTCGGTTCGGTCGGCACGGACATGCAGCCGCAGGGCTACGACATCGACATGGCAGGACTCCTTGCCAAGTCGCTCGGCGTCAAGCTGAAGCTGGTGCCCGTGAACAGCGCGAACCGGATTCCGTACCTGACGACCAACAAGGTCGACATGGTGATCTCGTCGCTCGGCAAGACGCCCGAACGCGAGAAGGTCATCGACTTCTCGAGCGCGTACGCACCGTATTTCCAGGGCGTGTTCGGGCCGTCCGACGTGAAAGTGAGCACGCCGGCCGACCTCACCGGCAAGACGGTCGGCGCGACGCGCGGCGCGCTCGAGGAGATCGCGCTGTCGCAGCTCGCGCCGAACGCGACGATCAAGCGCTTCGAGGACAACAACGCGACGATCCAGGCGTTCCTGTCGGGGCAGGTCCAGTTGATCGCGGCCGGCAACATCGTCGCGGCGGCGATTCTCGCGAAGAATCCGCCGCGCCGCCCCGAGGTCAAGTTCGTGATCAAGAATTCGCCGTGCTTCGTCGGCGTCAACAAGAACGAACCGCGCCTGCTCGCGAAGATCGACGATGCGATCGCGCATGCGAAGCAGGACGGCTCGCTGGGCGAGATGTCGCGCAAGTGGCTCGGCCAGCCGTTGCCGGCCGGACTGTGACGCATCGCCGTGTCGCCTGATACGTCGCCGCGGCCGGGGTGCCCGGCGTGGCGCGTGTCGTTGTCCGAACCCGAATTCATCTCCTTCCCATGAGCTACCAGCTTCAATTCGGCGAACTGTCCGAGTACGTCGGCGTGTTCGCGAGCGGCGCGGCGATCACGCTCGCGCTGACCGCGGTCGCGACCGTGCTCGGCGTGGCGGTCGGCGTGCTCGGCGCGGCCGCGTACAGTGCCGACGCGCGCGCGGCCGTGCGCTTGCGCCCGCTGATCGGCGCGTACGTCGAGGCGATTCGCAATACGCCGTTCGTCGTCCAGCTGTTCTTCATCTTCTTCGGCTTGCCGGCGCTCGGCGTGCACATCGACGAATACACGGCCGCGATCCTCGCGATGACGCTCAATCTCGGCGCGTACTCGGTCGAGATCGTGCGCGCGGGCGTGGCCGCCGTGCCGAAAGGGCATCTGGAGGCCGCGTCCGCGCTGGCGATGTCGCGCGCGCAGATGCTGCGCCACGTCGTGCTGCCGCAGGCGCTCGCCAAGGTGTTTCCCGCGCTGTCGAGCCAGATCGTGATCACGATGCTCGGCTCGGCCGTCGTGTCGCAGATCTCGGTGGCCGACCTGACCTACGCGGCCAGCTACATTCAGTCGCGCAACTTCCGCGCGTTCGAGACGTATTTCGTGATCACGCTCGCGTATCTGGCGATGGCGCTGCTGCTGCGCGCCACGCTCGGCGCGATGGGCCGCCGCCTGTTCACCCGCCGCGTGCGAGGTGCGCGATGACCGATTTCACGTTCGGGCAGATTCTCGCGAACCTGCTGCTGGCCGCGCGCTGGACGATCGTGCTGTCGATCGTGTCGTTCGTGACGGGCGGCCTCGTCGGCCTCGGGCTGCTCGTGATGCGCGTGTCGGGCTCGACGGTGCTGCGCGGTATCGCGAAGCTCTATATCGAAGTGTTCCAGGGCACCCCGTTGCTGATGCAACTGTTCATCGTGTTCTTCGGCCTGCCGCTCGTCGGGCTCGACGTGCCGCCGTGGGTGGCGGCCACGGCGGGGCTCACGTTCTTCACCAGCGCATATCTGGCCGAGATCTGGCGCGGCTGTGTCGAGGCCGTGCCGAAAGGGCAGTGGGAGGCGTCGGCCAGCCTGGCGATGAGCTACGTCGAGCAATTGCGTCACGTGATCCTGCCGCAGGCCGCGCGCATCGCGATCGCGCCGACGGTCGGTTTCGGCGTGCAGGCCGTGAAGGATACGGCGCTGGTGTCGATCATCGGCTTCACCGAGCTGACGAAGGTCGGCATCGCGATCTCGAACGCGACGTTCCGGCCGTTCGTCGTGTATGGCCTCGTCGCGCTGATCTATTTCGCGCTCTGTTATCCGCTTACCCGTTATGCGCGCACGTTGCAAAGGAGATGGCATGCCGCTCGTTGAAACCCGGGGTCTCGAAAAGAACTTCGGCACCCATCATGTGCTCAAGGGCATCGATTTCTCCGTCGAGCGCGGGCAGGTCGTCTCGATCATCGGCCGCAGCGGCTCGGGCAAGAGCACGCTGCTGCGCACGCTCAACGGGCTCGAGAGCATCGACGCGGGCACGATTTCGGTCGACGGCGAACGCGTCGATGCGCGGCACGCGGACCTGCGCGCGCTGCGGCTGAAGGTCGGCATGGTGTTCCAGCAGTACAACCTGTTTCCGCACCTGAGCGCCGGGCAGAACGTGATGCTCGCGCAGTCGGTGGTGAAGAAGGCGCACCGCCAGCAGGCGCGCGCGATCGCGGAACTGATGCTCGAGCGCGTCGGCCTCGGCGACAAGTTCGACGCGTTTCCGGAACAGTTGTCGGGCGGCCAGCAGCAGCGCGTGGCGATCGCGCGGGCGCTCGCGATGAAGCCGAGTGTGCTGCTGTGCGACGAAATCACGTCCGCGCTCGATCCGGAGCTCGTCGGCGAGGTGCTGGGCGTGGTCGAGCAACTCGCGCGCGAGGACATGACGCTGATCATGGTCACGCACGAGATGAACTTCGCGCGTGCGGTGAGCGACCGGATCGTGTTCATGCACCAGGGGCGTGTGTGGGAGAGCGGGACGGCCGACGAGATCTTCGAGCGGCCGCAGACGGTGGAGTTGACGCGGTTTCTCGGCAGCGTGCGAAACACCGAAACCGTGACGCGCTGACCGACGCCGCCGTGCGGCGCGGCCGCGATAGATGACAGGACCGTAATCGAAGCTTCACCTTCCGGACAGCGCGCGAATCGCAGAATGGACACCACTCCTCATCGCATCGATGCGGAGCGGATGTCCGGCCTGATCTGCGGACGCAAACACGCTATCTTCGAGAGGTGAACATCATGAACACGCTGATTCGTGCAGCATTGCTTTCCTGTGCGCTGAGCGCACCGATCGTCGCATTCGCGCAATCTGCCGACCATACGGTCACGCGCGCTGACGTGCGTGCCGACCTGATTCAGGCGGAGCGCGACGGCACGCTGCCGACGTCGAACTGGGACTATCCGCCGAGCACGCAGACGATCGCACGCAATCGCGATCTGTATGCGATCGCGCATGGCGACCGGCCCACGGCAATGGCCGCGACGTCGTCGGCCACCGTGTCGACCGCGAGCGCGCAATGAAGCGGGGCGCCGTATCGACATGCGTGGCCGGGCTGGCGATCGCCGCGTGGCTCGCGGCGGCCGCGGCCCCGGCTTTCGCGCGCGGGCAGCCGCTACTGCCCGATGACGACGGTGGGCGCGCCAGCGTGCTGCACGCGCTGAATCCCGAATTCGACCCGCACCGCCATACAGTCGACACCCGGCCGGCGCACGCTCACGACGCGCCCATCAGCCGCGCGCCGAGCGCGATCCCGCGCGCGGCGATCGCTGCGCTGGCGGTGCGCTGACGGGCGTCCCAGCCGGCCAGCGCGGCATCGAACGCGGCGCCGCGTGCGACGTCGCGCACGGCTTCGGCGAGGCCGACCGCGTCGTCCGCCGCTTTCGCGACGCCCGCCGCCGTGTGCGGGCGCACCATGCATGCGGCATCGCCGAGCAGCACCGCGCGCCCGACAGCCATCCGCTCGACCGCGAGATCGAGGATCGCCTGCGCGAACGGCGCGGTGGTTGCATCGACGAGCGCGGCGAGCGTCGGCGCGAGCATCCGGTCGGCGGCGTCGACGAGTTCCGCGCGGTGGTCGTCGCGCATCGCACCGGGCGGCAAGCGACCCGTCGCGCTGCGTGCCGTCGCGCGTAACGAACAGCGACGGCATCCGGTCGGATGCGAGACGCCGGTACCACACCCAGTTCACGCGCCGTTTGCCCGGTTCGATCGTGCCGTCGGCGCCGGGCACCAGATAGGTCAGGAACAGGTGCCGGTCGCCTTGCTGGAACGTGAAGCGTTCGCGCAGCAGAACCAGCACCTGCTCGGGCAGCGTGTGTTCGTCGACGAGCCCGCGCCACGCGACATAGCCCGCATACGTCGGCCGCACGTCCGGCAGCAATTGCGCGCGCACGGTCGAGCGGCCGCCGTCCGCGCCGATCAGCAGGTCGGCCGTCTCGGCGCGGCCGCTCGCGAAGTGCGCGACGATCCGCTCGCCGTCCGGTTCGAACCGCTCGAACGCGTCGCCCGCGTGGATGACGCCGGCGGGCAGCGCACGCTTGAGCGCCGTGTAGATCACGTTCCAGCCCGTCTGCGTCTGCGGCATCGCGAAGCGCTGCACGATCCGGTCGTGCGCATCGACGTAGATCCGGTCGATCGAATCGACGCCGGTCTCGCGCGGCAGCGGCACACCGCCGAACGCGAACGCGCGCTCGATCGGCGGTTGCAGCACGATGCCGCCGCCGCGGCTGTCGAGTGCGTGCGGCGATTGCTCGAAGACGCGGACGTCCCAGCCGGCCGCGCGCAGCGCGGTCGCCGCGAACAGCCCGCCGACCGATCCGCCGGCGATGACGGCCTTGCGGCGCGATCCGTGTTCCATTCGATGTTCCCCGATGATGCCGTGTGCGGCGCGCGTGGCGTCAGCCGGCCCAGCCGCGCAGGAAATCGACCAGCAGCGCGTTCACGCGCTCGGGCTGCTCCTCGTGCGGCAGATGCCCGCACTGCGCGATCGGCTCGGCACGCAAGTGGGTCGCCATGCCTTCCCATACGGCCTTCATGTCGAACATCTTGCCCACCGCGTAGAAATCCTCGCCCCAGATCGCCATGGTCGGGCACGCGATCCTGACGTCCGCATCGACGAGGTCCTGCTGCACGTCTTCCGCGTTCGCGCGATAGTCGGCCAGCGCGCCGCGCACGGCCCCCGGGCGTCGGTACGCACGCACGTACGTGTCGAACGCATCGCCCGAGATCGCGTGCGGGTTGTAGCACCAGTCGGCGAAAAAGTAGCTGAGCCATTCGGCTTCCTTGCCGGCGATCAGCGCCTCCGGCAGGTCGGGCACCTGATGGAACAGGAAGAACCAGTACGCGCGCGCCGTTTGCGCGGTCATGTTCTGCGCGACGATGCGCGTCGGCACGTTGTCCATCACGACGAGCCGCTCGACGCGTTCGGGGAAGTCCTTCGCGAAACGCGTCGCGACGCGTGCGCCGCGATCGTGCCCGACGAGCGCGATGCGCTCGATGCCGAGCGCATCGAGCAGCGCGGCGAGATCGCGCGCCATGTTGCGCTTGTCGTAGCCGGCCGCGGGCTTGTCGGTTTCGCCGTAGCCGCGCAGGTCGGGCACGATCACGCGATAGTGCCGCGCGAGCACCGGAATCTGGAAGCGCCATGCAAAACTGGTTTCGGGGAAGCCGTGCAGCAGCACGACGACGGGCCCCGCGCCGGCATCGATGACGTGCTGGCGGATGCCGTTCGCCGTAATGGTGTGATGGGTGAGTGCGAGCGTGTCGGTCGTCATGTGGGAATCCTGGTTCGATGCGGACGGTGCGCGATACGGCTCGCGTCCGATGCTGTCCGAGCATAGGCCACGCGACGCACGTCGTGGCTGAATCGTTCTGAATTCCGATGCGAGGCGGCGGCACGGCTGCCGGCTCGTCGGCGGTCGTCGCGCGCATGCGTCACCGCGCCGCACCGCACGTTCAGAACGATTCAGTTCGCCGCCATGACTTTCAGGGCCGCCTTCCGTAGTCTTGTTCCCGAGCCGCCGCACGAGGCCGAAGCCTTTCGGCCGGCCCGGCCGGCGGCACAACCGGAACGGACCATGCCTTACCTGATCTCGCCGGGAGCCCGCATCGCAGTCGGCCTCCTGCACCCCCTCGTGCGCGTGCAGTCGCCTGCGCCGCCGCTGACCGCGCTGGCGCGCCTGTTCGGCATCGTTGTCCGCAAGCATGCGATCCCGCTCGTGCCGGCGCCGTCGCGTGCGCTCGCCGCGCAGGTTCGCGATGCGCACACCATCGACACAACCGCGGAAGCCACGACATGCAGCCCGCGCAAGTAACGGCAGCGGGCGCGGCGGCCCCCGATCGCCTGCGGGGCGAGGATGTGTTCCTCGCATCGATCGCCGGCTACGTCGACACGCTCGGCTTCGTCGCGCTGTTCGGGCTCTTTACCGCGCACGTCACCGGCAACTTCATCCTGATCGGCTCGGGCCTCGCCGGGGTCGGCCAGGGTCTCATGATCAAGTGGCTCGCGTTTCCGGCATTTATCGCGGGCATCGTCGCCGCCCGCGTGCTCGATCACCGGATGCGCGTGCGCGGGCATGGCGTGCGGGCGCGCTCGCTGTACGCACTGCAGACGATCCTGCTGGCCGGATTCATGCTCGCGGGCGTCGCGGCGTCGCCGATCGGCAGCGCCGATGCGCCCGCGACGATCGTCTGCGGGCTGCTGGGCGCGGCGGCAATGGGCGTGCAGAACGCGCACGGCCGGTTGACCGCGCGCACCGTCGTCGCGAACACCGTGATGACCGGAAACGTCACGCAGGCGGTCATCGATGCATTCGACTGGCTGGTGCCGATCGCCGCGCCGGCCGAACGGGAAGCCGCACGCGCGCGGCTGCGACGCACGTTGCCGCCGGTGGTCGGGTTCGCGCTCGGCGCGGGCGCCGGGGCGAGCGCCTACGTGTACGCCGGATTCTGGGCACTGGCGCTGCCGCTCGCGGCGCTCGGTTTCCTCACCTGGCGCTCTGGCCGGACCGGCGAGCCGTCCGCGTCGCGCTGAACGCCGATTCCGCACGCGGCGTCGGCTGCGTGCGCGACCGGGGCGGCGGCGAAGCCGCGCTGCGCTTCTTCATTTCCTTTAACGCCGATTTCGAGAACGGCTCGATGCAGGTCGGTCAGCGCGAGACCGCTCGACCGTTCGCAGAAAGCGCAGCGTCACGCGGGCGTGGTGAACCGGTCGACGAGGTCCGGGTGTCCGAGCTGTTCGACCCACCAGCGGAGCGCGCGCCCGGCTTCGTCGGTGCGCCACGCGATATAGCAATGGGTCGTGTCGCGCATGCCGGTGACTTCCCGCGCGACAAGCCTGCCTTGCGCGATCGCGGGCGCCGCGATGCAGTCCGGGAGCGTGCCTACCGCGAGTCCTTCGCATTGCGCGGCCAGTTTCGCCGCGAGCGTCGGCACCGCGAGATACGGTTGGCCAGCATCAACCGCGACCGACTGCGGCTGAAGCTCGCGGGACGTGTCGGAGATCACCGCGCCGCGATACTCGACGATCGACGCCATCGACAGCGGTTCGGGCAGTGCAGCGAGCGGATGGGTCGGAGCGACCGCGAATACGTGCCGGAGCGTGCCGATTGGCTGCGCCACGATGTCCGGCAGTTCCGGCGGCTCGCCCGCCGCGCCGACGATCAGATCGGCCCGCCGCGAGATCAGCGCATCCCAGGTGCCGCCGAGCACTTCGGTGGAGAGTCGCAGTCGCGTGTCCATGTCAAGTGCGTAGAACGCGTGGACGTATGGCCACATCAGGTCGAAGGGTAGTATCTCGGCGATGCAGACGCGAACTTCGGTTTCCCAACCTTGCTGCGCGCGCTGCGCTTTCCGTTCAAGCTGTTCGGCGGCATGAAGCAGACGACGGCCTTCCTCGACGACGACGCGGCCCGCGCGCGTGAGCTTCGCCCGACGCCCGCTGCGATCGAACAACGCGACGTCGAGATCGCTCTCGAGCTTTTGTACGAGATAGGTCAGTGCGGACGGCACGCGGTGCACCAACTCCGCCGCGTCGGCAAACGTACCGGTGCGGTCGATCGCGTCCAGTGCCTCGAGTGCTTCGAAAGACAGTTTCATGACGAGTTTCGCTACGACAAGGGCATCAGGCGGTATCGCGCCGTCGAGCGACACTCAATCCAATACTGTTCACAACGGTTCGTCATCCGACGTACCGAGGCACGCACGCATGTGCGCCGACGGCCGGGGCCGCCGCCGCGTTCGCTCGACGTCCGCCTGTCACGTCGGTGTCGATTCGCGGTGCTTCGCGGCAGCATCGGCGTGTGCGCCGGGCAGCGCGCCGAACATGTGCTGGCTGCACTTCGCATCGCGCCATGCGGTTCCCAGCCGGATGCCGTCGAACATCCGTCGCACCACGGGAAGAATCTGTTCGCCGGCCAGAATGCCGAGCAGGCCGACCAGGGCGATGGCGGGCGGCGCCGGCGATTGGACGCCGATCAGCGCGTAGACGACGCCGGCGAGGATGCCGGCGAGAAGCGAAGCAATGTACGGTTTCATGGGTCTGGAATGGAATGACGGCCGTTAAAAATATGGACAAGTACCGGTCTGGCGTCGATCCGAAAGTCTTGGGCCAGCCTATCAGGTCTGCGCGTTCGTCGTGAGCCGATTCAATGAAATTCAGATCTTTTCAGTCTGAATTCAGGGCGTGACGAGAATCAGAACAATTAACTGGTGCGGTCGAAATTTCGCGTATTGAATGACGCAGGCCGACTGCCGACGCTTCCGACATGGCGCATTGGATGCCTCGCGGATGCGTCGGCCAGGCAAGCCTCATTTTTCTCCGCGTCAAAGGACATCACCACCATGAGCAATCCGAAGCTTGAAGTACTTACTCCGCACAACAGCCAGCTGATCTTCATTGACCAGCAGCCGCAGATGGCGTTCGGCGTGCAGTCGATCGATCGGCAGACGCTGAAGAACAACGTCGTCGGGCTCGCGAAGGCCGCGAAGGTCTTCAACATCCCCACCACGATCACGACGGTCGAAAGCGAGAGCTTCTCGGGCCACACCTATCCCGAGCTGCTCGACGTGTTCCCGAACCAGAAGACGCTCGAACGCACGTCGATGAACTCGTGGGACGACCAGAAGGTGCGCGACGCGCTCGCCGCGAACGGCCGCAAGAAGGTGGTCGTGTCGGGCCTGTGGACCGAAGTCTGCAATACGACGTTCGCGCTCTGCGCGATGCTCGAAGGCGACTACGAAATCTACATGGTTTCCGACGCATCGGGCGGCACGACGCAGGCCGCGCACGACATCGCGATGCAGCGCATGGTGCAGGCCGGCGTCGTGCCGGTCACGTGGCAGCAGGTCCTGCTCGAATGGCAACGCGACTGGGCACGCCGCGAGACGTATGACGCGGTGATGGCGATCGCGAAGGAGCATTCGGGCGCCTACGGGATGGGCGTGGACTACGCGTACACGATGCTCCACAAGGCCCCGCAGCGCACCGCGACGCCGCACGAGTCGATTGCGCCCGTGCCGGCGAAGTAAGCGCGGACGACGGGCAACCGCCGATGCCGGTGCGGCGGGTTCGAGGTGAACGCGTCGCATGGGCTCCCTTGCCGCGGGCGGCGGACGTGACGAAACACGAATGTTGCCCGCGGCATGCGGGCCGAAACACAGCCCCCTGCATTTGAAATTGTCCGGGAGATTTATTGCATGGAACCCTATCTGGTTTCCCTTGGCGCGGGTGTGCTGATCGGTGTGATTTACAGCGCCATCAAGGTTCGCTCTCCCGCACCGCCGCTGATTGCGCTGGTCGGGTTGCTCGGCATGCTGATCGGCGCGCAAGCCTTACCCCCCGTGAAACAACTCTTTGGCTTCTGATCAACAAGAGGTGATGCATATGACCGCAACCGTGACCCAACCGGATCTGATCCTGCATAACGGACGATTCACGACGCTCGATCGCGCGAACCCTGTCGCGACGGCGGTCGCGATTGCCGCCGGACGCTTCGTCGCCGTTGGCAGCGAAGCCGACGTGATGCCGCTCGCGGGCCGCGCGACGAAGGTCGTCGATCTCGGCGGCCGCGGCGTGCTGCCGGGTCTGATCGACAACCACTGCCACGTGATTCGTGGTGGACTGAACTACAACATGGAGCTGCGCTGGGACGGCGTGCCGTCGCTTGCGCTCGCGATGGAGATGCTCAAGCAGCAGGTCGCGATCACGCCGGCGCCGCAGTGGGTGCGCGTGGTCGGCGGCTTCACCGAACATCAGTTCGTGGAGAAACGGCTGCCGACGATCGAAGAACTGAACGCAGTCGCGCCTGATACGCCGGTGTTCATCCTGCACCTGTACGATCGCGCGCTGCTGAACGCGGCCGCGCTGCGGGTGGTCGGTTATACGAAGGACACGCCCGAGCCACCGGGCGGCACGATCCTGCGCGATGCCGCAGGCAACCCGACCGGCCTGCTGCTCGCGAACCCGAACGCGACGATCCTCTACGCGACGCTCGCGAAAGGCCCGAAGCTGCCGTTCGAGTATCAGTACAACTCGACGCGCCACTTCATGCGCGAGCTGAACCGGCTCGGCGTGACGGGCGTGATCGACGCGGGCGGCGGCTCGCAGAATTATCCCGATGATTACGAAGTGATCCGCAAGCTGCACGAT
>NZ_BCPO01000221.1:0-11854 GCF_016586105.1 Burkholderia sp. E168m15 | reverse complement strand
ACGCATCGCGGTGGGACAGCTCGCCGACCTGATCGTCCCGGATCGCGATTTCTTCGGGTGCGCGGAGGACGATATCGCCGGCACGACCGCGTTGCTGACGGTGGTCGACGGGAAGATCGTATGGGGCGCGGGGCCGTTCGCGTCGCACGACGCACCGATCCCGCCGGCGATGCCCGACTGGTCGCCGGTGCGCGAGTTCGGGGGCTATGGCGGCTGGGGTGCGACGCAGCGCAACGGCGCGCCGCTGCAACGCGCGGCGGCCGCCGCGATGTGCGCCTGCGCGAACGAATGCAACGTTCACCAGCATGCGCACGCGGGCGCATGGGGCCGCACGTTGCCGACGTCGGACGCGAAGGGCTTCTGGGGCGCGTTCGGGTGCTCGTGCTGGGCGGTCTGATATCGCGTGCCCGCCGCTCGCGACTCGCCGGCATGGGTCCGCACGCTGCCGCTCGCGGTGCGCGTGTTTTTCGCCTGTCGTCCGGGCCGCCCGGATGAGTCGCCTGCATCCCGCTGAATCAGAATCCGCGCGCGGCGCCAGGCCGCGCGCGTCAACATCACGGAGAAAACCAATGAGTTCATTCAACCTGCGCAACCTGCTGCGCATCACCGCCGCGGCGTCGGCCGTGCTCGCCGCGCTGCTGGCCGGCACGCCGGCGCTCGCCGACGAAACCCACCTCGACGACATCGCGTCGCCGGCCGCCGCGGCGCGGTCGCCGGCCATTGCGGTCGGCCCGCAGTACGACACGACGCACGTGTGCGTCGCCCCCGAAGACTTCGACCGCTTCACCGACAGCTTCGTCGCGACCTTCGGCGGCAAGAAGTCGAAGCAGGGTGTGTTCCAGGTCACGCCGACGCCGAGCCAGACGATGTCGCAACTGGTGCTGACGCCGGTCGGTACGATCTCGGTGTTCGGCTTCAAGACGCCGATTCCGTATCCGTTCTGCGAGGAACGCACCGGCTATCTCGTGACCGACATGGACGTCGCGGTGAAGTCGGCGCGTGCGCATGGCGCGGACATCGTCGTGTCGACGTTTCCCGACCCGATCGGGCGCGACGCGATCGTTCGCTGGCCGGGCGGCGTGAACATGCAGCTGTACTGGCACACGCAGGCGCCGAATTACGACGCGCTGCAGACCGTGCCGGAGAATCGCGTGTACGTGTCGCCGGAAAGCGCGAGCAAGCTCGCACGCAACTTCGCCGCGTTCTCGCACGGCAAGATCGTGTCGGACGTGCGCCATGCGCCGGGCATCGAGATCGGCCGGCCGAACGACACGTACCGCCGCATTCGCATCGAATCGGGCTTCGGCAAGATGACCGTGCTCGCGACCGACGGTCACCTGCCGTACCCGTTCGGGCGTGAAATGACCGGCTACGAAGTGGCCGATCTCGCCGCGACGCTGAAGCAGGCCGAAGCCGCGGGCGTGACGGTGCTGGTACCGCCGTTCAAGTCGGACGGCCGCGACGCGGCGCTCGTGCAGTTCCCGGGCGGCTACGTCGCCGAAATCCACGCGCGGTCGAAATGACGGTGCGCCGGCCGATGAAGCGATCGTGGCGCGGCGCGCTGCCGTGCGTCGTGCTGGCGGGCGGCGCCGCGTTGCATGCGGGTTCGGCCGTCGGCGCGGAGGCCGATGCCGGTGTGACGGCGGCCGGCGCGGCCGCGTCGCCGGCTGCCGCCGCGGCGTCGTGTACCGCGAAACGCCCGACGGTGTCGTTCAACCGCTGGCAGGAAGACTGGTCGGTGCTCGCGAATCCGTGCGTGCCGCGCAAGCCGTTCGACGCGCTGAAATACATACGGCTCGGCGACGATCCGTCGACCTACCTGTCGCTCGGCGCGAACCTGCGCGAGCGCTTCGAACTGAACAACGCACCGTTGTTCGGCCTCGGCGCCGCGCACGACGACAATTACGTGATCCAGCGCGCGAACGTGCACGCGGACCTGCGCTATCGCGGGCACTTCCAGGCGTTCGTGCAGTTCGTCGATGCGCGGCCGTTTGGCAAGGACACGGTCGGCCCGGTCGACAAGGATCAGCTCGACCTCGAGCAGGCATTCGTCGCGTACGTCGATCAACTGGGGCCGGGCACGTTCAAGACGCGGATCGGCCGGCAGGAGATGGCGTTCGACTTGCAGCGCTTCGTGTCGGTGCGCGACGGTCCGAACGTGCGGCAGGCGTACGACGGACTGTGGACCGATTACGAAATCGGCAAATGGCGGCTGATCGGTTATGTGACGCGCCCGGTGCAGTATCGCAATGCGGCCGTGTTCGATGACGTGTCGAACCGGCACCTGCGATTCGACGGTGTGCGCGTCGAGCGCACCGGCACGGGGCCCGGCGACCTGTCCGCGTACTGGTCGCGCTATACGCGCGACAACGCGCGCTATCCGGATGCGTCCGGCACCGAGCGGCGCGACGTGTTCGACATGCGCTACGCGGGCAAGACCGACGGGTTCGACTGGGACGTCGAGGCGATGCTGCAGACCGGCCACGTCGGACAGGACACGCTCGGCGCATGGGCGTTCGGCGCGCTGGGCGGCTACACGTTCGCGAAGACGGCCGGCACGCCGCGCATCGGCATCCAGGTCGACGGTGCATCGGGCGACGCGCATCCGGGCGACGGGCGCGTCGGCACGTTCAACCCGATGTTTCCGAACGGTTATTACTTCACGCTCGCCGGCTATACCGGGTACAGCAACCTGATCCACGTGAAGCCGTCGCTGACCTTCAAGCCGGCCAGCTCGGTGACGGTGCTCACCGCCGTCGGCTTCCAGTGGCGGCAGACGACGGCCGACGCGATCTACGGGCAGGGGATGTCGGCGGTGCCGGGCACGGCGGGCAAGGGCGGCGCGTGGACGGGGATGTACGCGCAGGCGCGCGTCGACTGGCTCGTGAACGCGAACGTCGCGCTCGCGCTCGAAGCCGTGCACTTCCAGCTCGGCTCGTCGATTCGCGCACTCGGCGCGCGCAACGCCGACTACGTCGGGATGGAAGCGAAGTTCGGCTGGTGACGCATGGCATCGCTCCGCGCCGCCCGTATCAGGGCTGCGCGCGAGCGAGCGATTCGACGAAATCGATGAACGCGGTCACGCGCTTCGAGCCGCGCTGGTTCGGCAGGTACAGCGCGGTGATCACCGCGCGCGCCGAGCCCGGCGTCACGTCGTATTGATCGAACAACCGTTGCAGGCGGCCGGCTTCGAGGTCCGTATCGACCAGCCAGTCGGGCAGCAGCGCGATGCCGGCGCCGTCGAGCGCGGCCTCGCGCAGCACTTCGCTGTGGTTCGATTTCAGCCGCCCGGTGACGACGACCTGCGTCGTGCGTTGCGCGCCCACGAACGTCCACGTCTGCTGGTCGACGCCGAAATGAAAGCGCAGGCACGCGTGATCGACCAGCTCGCCCGGCGTCGCGGGCGTGCCGTGCGCGTCGAGGTAGGCGCGGCTCGCGACCACGTAGCGCCGGAACGTGCCGAGCGGCCGCGCGACGACTTCCGCGGTCGGCGCGGCGTCGCCGAGCCGGATCGCGACGTCGATCCGGGCGGATACGAGATCGACGCGTTCGTCGGTGAGCTGCAGGTCGAGGTCGAGCTTCGGATGGCGCGCGACGAACGCGGCGACGTGCGGCGCGAGGCGGCGCAGCCCGTAGGCGACCGGGACCGACACGCGCAGCGGGCCGGACGGCGCGTCGCCGCGGTCGGCCACCAGCGCGTCGGCATCGGCGAGTTCGCCGAGCACGCGTTTCGCCCGCGCATAGTAGACGGCGCCCGCGTCGGACAGCGTGACCTGCCGCGTCGTGCGGTTCAGCAGCACGGTGCCGAGCGAGGCCTCGAGCGCGTCCACCGCGCGCACGACCGACGAAGCGGCGAGATCGAGCCGGCGCCCCGCGCTCGAGAAGCCGCCGGCTTCCGCGACTTCGACGAATGCGCGCAGCGCGGAGAATTTGTCCATGGGGTTGTTAGGGCCTGTTCACGCTAATAACGGGCTTGCGCTGGCCCCCAGCAGGGCCGAGCGCAAGGATTGCGACGAAGCGAATACTCGACGTATTCGCGAGGAGCATGACGCGGCGATCGGCCCTGCTGGGGGCCAGCCCCACGAACGATTTTCTCCAAACAGGGGAACGTGCCTTTCCGCCCGCATGGCGGCGTCGTTCGTCGTTGCAATAGCTACGGCTATTGCGCCTCCTCTCTCCTTGCCTGCGCCCGAAGGAAGTCCCCTTGGGGGACGGGCGGAAAGGCACGTTCGCAAGCCCGTTATTAGCGGGAACAGGCCCTTGGGCGGGTTGCAACGTCGCGTTGCATGCGGATCGCATTCTAGCGCCGGCCGGTGCGGCCGCCGCGCGCGCGTGCCGGGTCTTCAGGACAATTCAGGCGCCGCGCGGGATTTTCGCGAAGGCGCCCGATAAGCTGCGCGACATCGCGTGTTGCACGGGTCGCGCCGTTCGTGGCCCGGCGCGCGCACGGTTCGTCACGGAGATCGCATGAAGACCCTGTTCCAACACGCGTGCGTCGCGCAAGCGGCTCGTTTGCTGATCGTGGCCGGGTGCGCAGGCCTGTTGGCGCCTGCGGCGTTTGCGCAGGCCGGCGTGCAGCCCGACGCCTACGCCGATGCGCAACCCGAAACGCAATCCACCACGCCAGCCGCTGCCGCGGGCCGGCAGCCGCCCGGCTTCTATCGGCAGAAGATTGGCGACTTCACGGTGATCGCGCTGTCCGACGGCACCCATCCGTTTCCGGTCGATACGGTGTTCCGCGACATCTCGAAGGACGAGATCCGGCGCGATCTCGATCGCGCCTTCCTGGAGCCGCCCGTGCAAGGGTCGATCAACGCGTTCCTGGTCGATACCGGATCGAAGCGGATTCTCGTCGATGCGGGCGCCGGCACGCTGTACGGCGACTGCTGCGGCAAGCTGCTCGACGATCTGCGCGCGGCCGGCTACGCGCCCGCGCAGATCGACGAAGTGCTGCTCACGCACCTGCACAAGGACCACGTCGGCGGTATTGCGTCGAATGGCGTAATGACGTTTCCGAATGCCGTCGTGCGGGTGAACGCGTTCGAGGCCGCGTACTGGCTCGATCCGGCCAACAAGGCGCACGCGCCGGCGTTCCTCGCGTCGTTCTTCGATGCGGCGGCCGCGGCGGTCGCGCCTTACGTTGCGGCCGGCCGCTTCAAGACGTTTCGCGGCGACGCGACGCTCGCGCCCGGCATTCGCGCGGTGCCGATGCCCGGCCATACGCCGGGCCATACGGCCTATCTGATCGAGAGCGGCCACGCGGGCCTGCTCGCGTGGGGCGACATCGTGCACGTGGCGGCGATCCAGTTGCGCGACGTCGACGCGACGGTCCAGTACGACAGCGATGCCGGCACGGCCCGCCGCACGCGGCGCGACACGCTGAAGCGCGTCGCCGCTCGACGCTATCTCGTCGGTGCCGCGCATATCGCGTTTCCCGGGCTCGGGCATTTGCGCCGCGACGGTGCGCAATACGACTGGGTGCCGGTCAACTACGACGCGACGCCGGTGCGGTGACGGCCCGGCGTGCGGCCATGCCGGTCAGCGCGACCGTGCGCGCCGCCACGCGCCGGGCGGATGACCGACGATCCGCGCGAACAGGCGGTTCAGATGGCTCTGGTCGGCGAAGCCGCACGCGACCGCGATGTCGGCCAGCGTCATGTCGGACGTCTCGATCAGCTCGCGCGCGCGCATCACGCGCTGTTCGAGCAGCCACTGGTGCGGCGTGCGGCCGGTGGTGCGCGAGAACGCGCGGATGAAATACCCGCGCGACAGGTCGCATTCGTTCGCGACTTCCTCGATCGATACACCGAGATCCGCCTTTTCCATCAGCAGTTCCTGGGCGCGCGCGACCTTCGCGGGAGACAGCATGCCCTTGTGCTCGAGCTCGCGCGTGCGCGCGTTGCCGTAGCGGCGCACGAGATGCGCGCCCATCGCGAGCCCGACCTGTTCGATGAACAGCGCGTTCAGCGGGCCGGGTGTGTCGAGGCTGTCGGCCACCGCGTGCGCGAGATGCCCGAGCACCGGGTCGCGCGCATCGACGCGGCACGTGAGGCCGTCGACCGGGCTGCCGCCGTGCTCGGGGCCGATGCGTGCCAGATACGCATGCGGCAGCTCGACCAGCACGAAGTCGAAGTTGCCGTACAGGTCGGCATGGAAATGACGGGAAAAATCGCGAATGTAGATCGAGTGATGCTGGAACCGGCGTTCGCTCGCGCCGGCGCGCCCGTAGAGCGTGCGGCGGTGGCCGCCGGTCAGCGACACGCCGACCAGGAAGCCGCGGTCGCACGCGGGCATCTCGATGCGTTCGACGTGCGCTTCGCGCATGCATTTGCGGTGGAGCTTCAGGCCGCCGGATGTCGTCTCGACATCCTTCGCCAGCAGGCTCGACACGCAGCCGAGCGTGTCTTTTGGCCGCCGCGGAGGCGATGCCACCGGCGCGGCGATGACGGTGTCTGACATGGAATTCCCCAGCGAGGGACTCGGAGCGTGAAATGACGAGTCCAGTTTAGATGCGCACGCGAACGTTCAAAATGAATTTGCATAAACGTCCGCTCGCCATCCTGACAAATTGCTTTCAATGCGTGTGCGCGGTGAGTGTATCTCCCGGCGCAACGCCTGCGCGCGCGGCCCGGCAGAGTATAGCGCCCCACTTTTACACGCAAGTGATCGTGCCGATCGCGTCCGCGCGAAACGCGCGGGCAGCGCATTTTCCTTCAAGATTTTCACGGCATGCCCGTCTACACTCGGTCCGGAATTCGACTTTTTCGTCCGGTGCAAGGGTGCGCCGGACGCGGACTCCTGCCGGGTGAACTGCCGCGTTCATTCGCCAGCCATCCCGAGGAACCCGGAGGCGGCCATGATCCAGATCGGAACTTTGTCGGTGGACTTCGAGCAACGCGACATTCGCCGCCACGGCGCGTCGCTGCGCATCGGCGCGCGCGCGCTCGACATTCTCGAAGTCCTGCACCGCGCGAGCGGTTCGGTCGTGTCGAAAGACGACATCATGGACGCGGTCTGGCCGGGCCTGATCGTCGAGGAAAACCGGCTTCAGGTGCATGTGGCCACGCTGCGCAAGGCGCTCGGCGCGAGCCGCGACCTGATCAAGACGGTGCCCGGGCGCGGCTACCTGCTGGTCGCGAGCGCATCGCCCGGCCCGGATTTCGTGCCCGCGGCCGAAGCGACGGCCGTCGCGGTGCTGCCGGATGCCTGCACGTCGTCGCTGCTCGCGCCGCTGGTCGGGCGCGACGCCGAAATCGCGCAGATCGTCGACATGCTCGAACGCACGCCGGTCATCACGCTCGTCGGCGCGGGCGGCATCGGCAAGACGAGTCTTGCGGTGCGCGTCGCGCACGGCGTGCGCAGCCGCGCGCACGAGCGCGTGCTGTTCGTGGAACTGGCGCGCGCGTCGACGCGCGACGACATGCTGATCGCGCTCGCCGCCGAGCTCGGCCTCGATACGCCCGGCGTGCCCGCCATCGACCGCATCGGCGACGCGTTCGCGACGTCGCGCTGCCTGCTGGTACTCGACAACGCGGAGCACATCGTCGATCTGGTGGCGAGCCTCGTCGAAACGCTGACGTCGAGCGCCGGCTCGCTGCGCGTGCTCGTGACGAGCCGCGAGCCGCTGCACATCTCGGCCGAAGCGGTGCTGCGCATGAGCCCGCTCGCGGTGCCGGACGGCAACGCGTCCGCCGCGGAAATCGTCCGTTGTTCGGCCGTCGAGCTGTTCCTGGAACGCGTGCGCGCGGCCGCGCCGGATTGCGTGGTCGACGAAGCCGGCGTGCGGCTGATCGGCGACATCTGCCGGCGCCTCGACGGGCTGCCGCTCGCGATCGAACTGGCGGCGGCGCGCGTGGCGACGCTCGGGCTCGCGGTCGTCGCGTCGCGCCTCGACGACCGGCTGAACCTGCTGACGGGCGGGCTGCGCTCGGCGCTGCCGCGTCATCAGACGCTGCGCGCGACGTTCGACTGGAGCTACGTGCTGCTCGACCGGGCCGCGCGCGCGCTGTTTCGCCGGATGGGGTGCTTCATCGGGCCGTTTTCGTTCGATGCCGCGCGCGCGGTCGCGACCGAGCCCGGCACCTCGGCCGCGGACATGATCGCGGTGCTCGGCGAGCTGGTGGCGAAATCGCTGGTGACCGTCGAGTTCGATGGCGCGTATGCGCGCTACCGGCTGACCGAATCGACGCGCGCGTACGCGCTGGAAAAACTGCACAACGAGGGCGAATTCGAGCGCATCGTCGCGCGCCATGCGGCGTACGAGCGCGAGCGGGCGGGTGCACCTCCCGCGGCGCCCGTGCTGCTCGCCGACGTGCCGCCTGCCGATGCGCCCGCGCCGGCCGTGGACGAACCGGCGGACGCCGCCGAAGCCGCGGGCGTGCCCGAGCCCGACCGGCTGGCGCGCGCGCTGCTGGAGCCGGCGCGGATGCGCGCGTGCACGGCGCGTGCGCGCCAGGTACTCGACGGGCTGGACACGGACGCCACGGGCCCGGTCGATGCCGCGCGCGAGATGCGGCTGCGGGCGGCCTGCGCGTCGGCGCTGCTGCATACCGACGGCGACGCACTGGCCGCCGCCGCGATGTGGGACCGCACGCTCGGTCTCGCCGCGCACATCGGCGACGACGCGTTCGACGCGCGCGCGCTGGTCGGGCTGTGGAACACGATGCTGACGCTGTCGGACATTCACGAATCGCTGCGCTACGCGACGCGCTTCGAGCGAGCGGCCGAGCGGCGCGGCGACCGGTCGCAGCGGTTGCTGGCCAACACGATGGTCGCGACGTCGCTGCATTACTTCGGCGAGCATGCGCAGGCGCGCGAGCGTCTGGAGGCGGCGACGGCCGAGCTGGCCGACGCGGGCGAACCGCCGTGCGCGCAGGCCGCGCTGGGCGTCGACATGGCGACGCTGGGGCGCACGATGCTGATCCGTCTGCTCTGGATGCAGGGCGAGCCCGAGCACGCGATGCGGGTCGCCGCGCAAGCGGTCGAGCATGCGCGCCGCGACCCGTCGCCCCTCCCGCTGTGCATCGTGCTCGGCGCGGCCGCCGTGCCGATCGCGCTGCGCTACGGCGATCACGACATCACCTCCGACTATCTCGCGACGCTGCGCGCGACCGCCGACGCACACGGTTTCGACATCTGGCGCAGTCACGCGGAATGCCTGACCGGCCAGTTCGACATCCAGGCCGGCCATCCCGGCGCGGGCCTCGCCCGGCTCGAGCCCGCACTGCGGCGCGTCGAGGCGAGCGGCTTCCGGCGCGTGCTCGCGCCGTTGACCGTTGCATACGCGGAGGGCCTCGTGCGGACCGGCCGCGCCGATGAAGCATGCACCCGGCTCGATGCGACGCTCGCACGCTGCCGCGCGCACGGCGAGCACCTGTTCGTCCCCGAACTGCTGCGCGTGAGAGGCGTCGCGATGCTGGAACAGGCGCGCATCGTCGGCGCGGATCTCGCCGCGGCGTACGAGGCCGACGGGCATCGCCATCTGCAGATGGCAATCCAGACCGCGAACGCGCAGGGCGCCGCGATGTGGGCGCTGCGCAGCTCGCTCGATCTCGCCGATCACCTGATCGAGCGCGGGCACACCGCGCAGGCGTCGGCGCTGGTCGCCGGGGTCGCGCGGCACTTCGATCCGCATTCGCGCGCCCACGACGTGCGCCGTTTGCTGCGCGTGCAGAGCTTCGTGCGTCAGGGTGCGCCGCTCGCGCCGTGCCTGACGCGCGCGCGACGCGATACCGCCGACGCGGCGCAGCAGGCGGCATGACGATGCGCGAACCCGGTACGGCCGCGCGGCCGCGCGATCGCAGCATGCATGCCGATGCGAGCGGTGCGGCCGCTTTCCCGCGTTCGACGTGCAGCAGGGCGGCCCGCGCCGCGTCGCACGCAGGCGCGCACCGGAGGCCCGACGGTGCTTAGAGCGACGGAACCCGCGCGTTCGGCGGACCTCGTCGTGTTCAACGGCAAGATCGCGACCCAGGACGAACAGCGCTCGTTCGTCCGTGCGCTCGCCGTGAAGGACGGGACCATCGTCGCGACCGGCGACGATCGCGACGTGCTGCGCCATGCGCACGACGACACCGCCTGTATCGACCTGCACGGCCGTACCGTGATTCCGGGGCTGATCGACGCGCACCTGCAGGCGATCCGCGGCGGCATGAACTTCAACCTCGAGGTGCGCTGGGACGGCGTGCCGTCGCTGGCCGATGCGCTCGAGCTGCTGGGCCGGCAGGTACGACGCGTGCCCGCGCCGCACTGGGCGCGCGTGGCGGGCGGCTGGACCGCGCTGCAGTTCGTGGAAAAGCGCGGGCCGACGACGGCCGAGCTCAACGCGATCGCGCCCGACACGCCGGTATTCGTCCAGCATCTGGCCGACAGCGCGTGGCTGAATGCGGCCGCGCTGCGCGCGCTCGGCTACGGGCGCGACACGCCCGATCCGCCCGGCGGCGAACTGCGGCGCGACCGCCATGGGCGGCCGACCGGGCTGCTGCTCGCGCGTCCGGACCCGGCGGTGCTGGGCGCGGTGCTCGCCCGCGCGCCGACGCTCGATGCGGCCGACCGGGTCAACTCGACGCGGCAGTTCATGCACGCGCTGAACCGCGTCGGCGTGACGAGCGCGATCGACGCCGGCGGCGACGGCCTCGCGTATCCGGACGACTATGCGGCGGTCGCGACGCTCGCGCGGCGCGGCGAATTGACGACGCGCATCGCCTATGCGCTGGGCGCGCGGCACGCGGGCCGAGAGCTCGATGATTTCGCGAAATGGATCGCGCTGACCGCGCCCGGCGACGGCGACGCGTTCCTGCGCGCGAGCGGCGCGGGCGAGCGATTGCTGTTCTCGGCGGTCGATCTCGGGAATTTCCTCGAACCGCGCGTCGAGTTGCCCGCGTCCGTCGAGGTCGAACTGGCGGCCGTCGTCCGGCTGCTCGTGCATCATCGCTGGCCGTTCCGGCTACAGGCGACCTACGACGAATCGATCGGCCGCTTCCTCGACGTGTTCGAAGCGGTGGACCGCGACACGCCGTTCGACGGGCTGCGCTGGTGCTTCGACCGCTGCGAGGCCATTTCGGACGCCAATATCGCGCGGGTCGCGGCGCTGGGCGGCGGCATCACCGTGCAGCCGCGCATGGCGTTCCAGGGCGAAGCCTTCATCGCGCGCCATGGTGCGGCGGCGGCCACGCGCGCGCCGCCGCTCCGCGCGATGCTCGCGGCCGGGCTGCCGGTCGGCGCGGGGTCCGGCGCGATGGGCGCGGCGAGCTACAACCCGTTCGTCGCGCTGTACTGGATGGTGTCGGGGCGCAGCGTGGGCGGCACCGCGCTGTATCCGGCGCGCAACCGGCTCGGCCGGATGGAGGCGCTGCGCCGCTACACGGTCGGCAGCGCGTGGTTCTCCGCGGACGAGCACCGCAAGGGCGCGCTGGTGCCCGGCCGGTATGCCGACTTCGCGGTGCTGAGCGACGATTACTTCACGATCGATGTGCGGCGCATCCCGACGCTGTCGTCGGTGCTGACGGTCGTCGACGGCAAAGTCGTGCACGCGGAACAGGAATTCTCGCCGCTTGCGCCGCCGCCGCCGCCCGTCAGCCCCGCGTGGTCGCCGGTCGCCGCAGGCGGCGCCGCCTGCGCGGCAGACGCCGACGTGCGCGACCGTTCGCATGCGTCGGCGGCGGGCGACGCGTGCGGGGTGCCCGGCGTCGATGCGTGCCGTGCGCGCGGTGATGGACGCCGCTTCGCGCGAGCTCGCTATCCGACGGCAAGTGCGGCCGCCGAGCGCTGCGAAGCCTTCGGCCGCTGCTGCGTCGCGTTTTGAGCGGTGCGTGCCGGTGCGCGACGCGTTGCGCGCCGGGTGTCGCCGTGCATC